>NZ_BAAGGY010000104.1:0-211 GCF_054658635.1 Agathobaculum sp. TL06 | reverse complement strand
GCCGTCAGCATGTTCACGGCGTCGGTGGCCTTAATGTCCGCCTCATCCGTGAACGCCGCACCGGCAAACATGGTGAACGCGCATGCGAACGCCAGCACCAGTGCGAGAACCTTTTTCTGATGGCGGATTATAGAACAAAAAACCTTCCGTTATTTGATTTTTCGTATAAAATAACTGAATGAACAAACTTTTTTTAGAAGCATCCATTTTT
>NZ_BAAGGY010000103.1:0-214 GCF_054658635.1 Agathobaculum sp. TL06 | reverse complement strand
AAAATCAGAAATAAAAATAATTGTTGCAATTATGGCCGATTCGTGCTATAATGCGGCATCAAAAAACAGCAAAAAATTATTTTTGATGCCATCAGAAAAAGGTTCTCGCACTGGTGCTGGCGTTCGCGTGCGCGTTCACCATGTTTGCCGGTGCGGCGTTCACGGATGAGGCCGATATCCAGGCCAAGGATGCCGTGAACATGCTGACGGCGCT
>NZ_BAAGGY010000102.1:0-216 GCF_054658635.1 Agathobaculum sp. TL06 | reverse complement strand
CCAGCTCGGATACACGGATGCCGTAGCGGCGGATCAGCTCCAGCGAGAAGCCCTCGCCCGCGAAGGTATCGTGGCCGCGCTTGCCGTCAAAGAACTCATCCATGTTGATGTACACCGCATGGCCGCCGGCCGGCAGCACAACGCCCTTGACGCCCGCCTTGTAGAAGCCCTCTGCCAGATAGTTGCACTGTGCAACGCGCTCGTTCAGGTAGTTGA
>NZ_BAAGGY010000101.1:0-217 GCF_054658635.1 Agathobaculum sp. TL06 | reverse complement strand
TAACCATAGAATCATATGATATAAATAATTATTTATCATAGGAAACGATATATCACGGCTGGAAGCTGACAAAAAAGATAACTAAAGCAAATCAGAAAAAGGTTCTCGCACTGGTGCTGGCGTTCGCGTGCGCGTTCACCATGTTTGCCGGTGCGGCGTTCACGGATGAGGCCGATATCCAGGCCAAGGATGCCGTGAACATGCTGACGGCGCTGGG
>NZ_BAAGGY010000100.1:0-237 GCF_054658635.1 Agathobaculum sp. TL06 | reverse complement strand
ACGCGACGCACTGGAACGAGTTCGCGTTTCCGGCCGCTATGCTGACGGTCGATATGCTGTCGGACTCGGGTACCACCGCGATGACCAACCATCAGTGGGCGTCGCTGTTCCTGGGCGACGAGGCGTACGGCCGCAACACGGGCTACTATGTACTGCTTGATACCTTCCGCGACATTTTCGAGCGCGGGGGCGAAAAGAACTGGAAGAAGATCATCGACCTGGTGCGCACGGACTGCC
>NZ_BAAGGY010000099.1:0-255 GCF_054658635.1 Agathobaculum sp. TL06 | reverse complement strand
GAAGAAGATCATCGACCTGGTGCGCACGGACTGCCGCGACGTAGAGAAGATGATGAACGAGGTATACCTGTGCGAGTACGAGGGCGGGCTGTTCAACGGCGGCGCCAAGCAGATGGAGCGTCCGAACGCCTTTATCATCCAGCAGGGCCGCGCGGCGGAGTCCGTGCTGATGGAGATTGTCCGCAATATTCTGGCCCGCCGTTACCCGGGCAAGAAGTTCACCATCCCGTCCAACGGCCACTTTGACACGACCGA
>NZ_BAAGGY010000098.1:0-255 GCF_054658635.1 Agathobaculum sp. TL06 | reverse complement strand
CCGCGGCGGGCGTTGCGCTGGGCATGAAAATGGACGGACGGGACAACCGGACGTACCTGATCCTCGGGGACGGCGAGCTGGACGAAGGCCAGGTGTGGGAAATGGCGCTGTTCGCCAGCACGAAGCATCTGGACAACCTGATTACATTTGTGGACTTCAACAAGCTGCAGATAGACGGGCGCACGGATAATGACGAGGTGTGCAACCTGGGCGATATCAGCGCGAAATTCACCGCTTTCGGCTGGTATGCGCAGC
>NZ_BAAGGY010000097.1:0-255 GCF_054658635.1 Agathobaculum sp. TL06 | reverse complement strand
CGACGGTGGGAGCGTTCAGCGACATGGTGATCGCGCGGGGCGGCTCGACGGTGCTGACCGAGGTGCCGGAGATGTTCGGCGCGGAGGGGATGCTGCTGAGCCGGTGCGTCAACGAGCAGGTGTTCGGGAAGGCGGCCGCCATGCTCAACGGCTTCAAGGATTACTTTATCAGCCACAACGAGACGGTGTACGAGAACCCGTCGCCGGGGAACAAGAAAGGCGGCATCACGACGCTGGAGGACAAGTCGTGCGGGT
>NZ_BAAGGY010000096.1:0-255 GCF_054658635.1 Agathobaculum sp. TL06 | reverse complement strand
AGCGAGGGCTGGACCTCTGTGCATGAGCTGCCCAAGCGCGGCATCTTCACCAGATAAGACCAAAACGATTCGCGGAATGTAGCGTGTTCCCAGGGGCAGTGCCGCCCCTGGGAAACACAACCGCAAGGATTGAGGAGGGGCGGAGACAAATGGAAAAGCAAGCCCTGAAAATACAAATGGAGCGTTTGGCATGCGAGATCCGGATGGAAGTATGTAAAATGATCTCGCATGTGCCGGCGGGCCATCTGGGCGGCT
>NZ_BAAGGY010000095.1:0-255 GCF_054658635.1 Agathobaculum sp. TL06 | reverse complement strand
GGCAGTCCGTGCGCACCAGGTCGATGATCTTCTTCCAGTTCTTTTCGCCCCCGCGCTCGAAAATGTCGCGGAAGGTATCAAGCAGTACATAGTAGCCCGTGTTGCGGCCGTACGCCTCGTCGCCCAGAAACAGCGACGCCCACTGATGGTTGGTCATCGCGGTGGTACCCGAGTCCGACAGCATATCGACCGTCAGCATAGCGGCCGGAAACGCGAACTCGTTCCAGTGCGTCGCGTTCAGCGCGCGCTCGCGCT
>NZ_BAAGGY010000094.1:0-255 GCF_054658635.1 Agathobaculum sp. TL06 | reverse complement strand
TGGTCCCCGGCTTGTTCAGCGTCTCAAGCTGCTCCATCGGGAAAAAGCCTTTGAGCGCCAGCGCCGCGTACAGCGCCGGCCCGCAGTGTCCCTTGGACAGCACCAGCCAGTCCCGTCCGCACCACTTTGGGTCCTTTGCGTCATACCGCAGGTGCTTGCTGTACAGCACTGACAGCACTTCCGCGATCGACAGCGAGCCGCCCAGATGGCCCGCCGGCACATGCGAGATCATTTTACATACTTCCATCCGGATCT
>NZ_BAAGGY010000093.1:0-255 GCF_054658635.1 Agathobaculum sp. TL06 | reverse complement strand
CCGCATGGCCGCCGGCCGGCAGCACAACGCCCTTGACGCCCGCCTTGTAGAAGCCCTCTGCCAGATAGTTGCACTGTGCAACGCGCTCGTTCAGGTAGTTGAAGTCGCAGCTCTCGTACAGGCCGACTGCCAGCGCCATGATATCACGGCCCGACATGCCGCCGTACGAATCGTTGCCGTAGCAGGAGATCTGCTTGACCTTCAGCGTAACGCCGACATCGGTGATGATGTTGCCGTTCTCGTCAAAGTCGGAGA
>NZ_BAAGGY010000092.1:0-255 GCF_054658635.1 Agathobaculum sp. TL06 | reverse complement strand
GTTCCTATCCGGCACTTGGCCATTGTGTCGGATAGGTCGGGCGTTAGGCTTCGGGCAAGTCAATCTTGCCGACAAAGCTGTAATAAATCTCAATGTCCTGCCTGCGGGTGCCGTTCTCGTCATAGCTGCACTCATGCACGACGATTTTTTCAATCATTTCCCGCAAGAGGGTGGGGGTCAATTCCTCAAAGGCAAGGTGCTTTCGGACGATACCCATAAACTTTTCCGCGTTGACGGTGGCGGCCTGCGACTTGT
>NZ_BAAGGY010000091.1:0-255 GCF_054658635.1 Agathobaculum sp. TL06 | reverse complement strand
GAGCAGCGGCAGTACCCGTCGAAGATGACACCCCACCTGCGGAAAGAACTGATGAAGTTCGAGCAGTACAAAGCGCAATTCGCCTTCCTGCGGGAGCATGGCACTGCCACGGCAGAGGACCTGCAGGCCATCCGTGTTCGCGCCGGGGAAACGCTGGCCAGCCTGATGAAGCAGCGCACCATCCTCAATGTGCGGAAGAAGAAACGGAAACAGCTTTACGACGCCCTTTCCGATGTGGAGGCCCTCGCCCCGGCG
>NZ_BAAGGY010000090.1:0-255 GCF_054658635.1 Agathobaculum sp. TL06 | reverse complement strand
CGGTGAAAGCGGATTGTACCTTGTAAATTAAACAACGAGAAAGCTTAACACTTGAAAGAGTGTGTAGTGCGAACCTGAAATTCTGAGAGTAATACTCTTGGTAAATCGCTGGAAGTCGGAACTCCAGCAAAAAGAAACCGACACGTCAGACTCTAAAGTCGATTAAAAGAACGAAAGTTCTCTTAATACAATTTTTAGAGAGTTTGATCCTGGCTCAGGATGAACGCTGGCGGCGTGCCTAACACATGCAAGTCG
>NZ_BAAGGY010000089.1:0-258 GCF_054658635.1 Agathobaculum sp. TL06 | reverse complement strand
TAGCCCCGTTACATTTTCTGCGCAAAACCACTCGACCAGTGAGCTATTACGCACTCTTTGAATGAGTGGCTGCTTCTAAGCCAACATCCTGGTTGTCTTCGCAGTTTCACATCATTTTCCACTTAGCGTTCATTTGGGACCTTAGCTGTAGATCTGGGCTGTTTCCCTTTTGACCACGAGACTTATCTCACGTAGTCTGACTGCTATTCATCAATTAGCCGGCATTCAGAGTTTGATAGGGTTCGGTAACCTCGCGGC
>NZ_BAAGGY010000088.1:0-261 GCF_054658635.1 Agathobaculum sp. TL06 | reverse complement strand
CGTCATGGTAGCCGTTTTCCTCCTCCATGCGCGCCGCTTCCGCCGCGTCCTTGATCCGCCCCGGCACGATGCGGTCCACCAGCGTCGAGCAGAACGTGCAGCTCCCGCACCAGGCTCTGAACGCATCCTCCAGCCCCCACTGGCCGATGTACTGCTCCACGCACTTCTGCAGCTCTTTGCCGTTGTTGTCGATCAACTCGCAGGAGAGGATGACCACCGGCTTCTTCCCCGCCTGCCAGCGCCGGTACAGCACCTGCGTCA
>NZ_BAAGGY010000087.1:0-273 GCF_054658635.1 Agathobaculum sp. TL06 | reverse complement strand
TGCTGATGTCGGTCATCTTCGAGGAGTTGTTCTCGTAAGCCGAATCATCAATGGTGTTGTTGCGGACAACGAAGATCATCTTCGCCATTTCCGCACGGGTAACGGTTGCATCCGGCTTGAAAGAGCCATCGGGGTTGCCCTCGATCACGCCCAGCGCCGTCAGCATGTTCACGGCGTCGGTGGCCTTAATGTCCGCCTCATCCGTGAACGCCGCACCGGCAAACATGGTGAACGCGCATGCGAACGCCAGCACCAGTGCGAGAACCTTTTTCT
>NZ_BAAGGY010000086.1:0-276 GCF_054658635.1 Agathobaculum sp. TL06 | reverse complement strand
TTTGGTTAGGGGACGGTTTTCCGACCATCATAAGGTCGGTTTTCTGACCATCAGTAGGACGGTTTTCCGGCTCTATGAGGGTCGGATTTCCGGCCATCAGTTGGTCGGAAAACTGTACCTGTGGCACACGCGGCACTTTCACATATAGGCGGTTCGGTGCGGAGAAGCCGCCCCGTTCCCGTTCCAGCAGCCCCGCCATGTCCAGTTCATTAAGCGCCCCCTTTATGGTGGTGCTGCCCTTATCCAGTATTTCGGCTATCTCCGCGATGGGATAGA
>NZ_BAAGGY010000085.1:0-276 GCF_054658635.1 Agathobaculum sp. TL06 | reverse complement strand
TCTATCCCATCGCGGAGATAGCCGAAATACTGGATAAGGGCAGCACCACCATAAAGGGGGCGCTTAATGAACTGGACATGGCGGGGCTGCTGGAACGGGAACGGGGCGGCTTCTCCGCACCGAACCGGCTTTATGTCAAAGTGCCGCGAGTGCCACAGGTACAGTTTTCCGACCAACTGATGGCCGGAAATCCGACCCTCATAGAGCCGGAAAACCGTCCTACTGATGGTCAGAAAACCGACCTTATGATGGTCGGAAAACCGTCCCCTAACCAAA
>NZ_BAAGGY010000084.1:0-297 GCF_054658635.1 Agathobaculum sp. TL06 | reverse complement strand
CGGTCAGCGGGGTTTTGCCGTCGCGCACACAATCGAGGAAATGGCGGATTGCATTGGTAAAGCCCAGCTTATCCTCGGATTTGGCCCAGCCCATAGCGAGCGGGGTCATTGCAGTTTTATGCTGTTCTTCCGCATCCGTCACGGTCACGCTGTCCGGCATTTTAATAAACGCCGAGCGGTTATTCCCATGCAGTTCAATGGTTTCCTCCCACTGACCCGAGCAGCGGGCCGCGATCAGCATGCCCGAAGCGCCGTTCTCAAATTCCAGTTGCGCGGTCGTAAACGTCTCATAATACG
>NZ_BAAGGY010000083.1:0-298 GCF_054658635.1 Agathobaculum sp. TL06 | reverse complement strand
TTCTCGCACTGGTGCTGGCGTTCGCGTGCGCGTTCACCATGTTTGCCGGTGCGGCGTTCACGGATGAGGCCGATATCCAGGCCAAGGATGCCGTGAACATGCTGACGGCGCTGGGCGTTATCGAGGGTGACCCCGATGGCTCCTTCCGTCCGGACGCAACCGTTACCCGTGCGGAAATGGCGAAGATGATCTTCGTTGTCCGCAACAACTCCATTGATGATTCGGCCTACGCGAACAACTCTTCGAAGATGACCGACATCAACAGCCACTGGGCCAAGGGCTACATCAAGTTCTGCGA
>NZ_BAAGGY010000082.1:0-300 GCF_054658635.1 Agathobaculum sp. TL06 | reverse complement strand
GATATGGTTACTTTTCTTCGTTGGGGTAGGGCTCGAGGAAGGCATGGAAGTGACGCATCGGCAGCTTGTGGCCCCAGACGATGCGCATGTTCGGGATGGACTCGCGATCCTCATACAGCGCCTTGACTGCCGCGATGACGTAATCCAGATGCTCCTGGGTCAGACGGCTGCGGTCGATCGCAAAGCGGACCACGTTCGCCAGCTCAGCCTGCTGCTCTGGGGTCTTCAGGTCGTATTCCATGGAGTAGTCGCCCAGCTCGGATACACGGATGCCGTAGCGGCGGATCAGCTCCAGCGAGA
>NZ_BAAGGY010000081.1:0-303 GCF_054658635.1 Agathobaculum sp. TL06 | reverse complement strand
GCGCCATTTCCCACACCTGGCCTTCGTCCAGCTCGCCGTCCCCGAGGATCAGGTACGTCCGGTTGTCCCGTCCGTCCATTTTCATGCCCAGCGCAACGCCCGCCGCGGTGGACGCTCCCTGCCCCAGTGAGCCGGTCGTCATATCCACGCCCGGCGTCCGGTTCCGGTCCGCATGGCTCGGCAGGTTGGTCCCCGGCTTGTTCAGCGTCTCAAGCTGCTCCATCGGGAAAAAGCCTTTGAGCGCCAGCGCCGCGTACAGCGCCGGCCCGCAGTGTCCCTTGGACAGCACCAGCCAGTCCCGTC
>NZ_BAAGGY010000080.1:0-309 GCF_054658635.1 Agathobaculum sp. TL06 | reverse complement strand
CGTATACGGATCCGTATTATGAGACGTTTACGACCGCGCAACTGGAATTTGAGAACGGCGCTTCGGGCATGCTGATCGCGGCCCGCTGCTCGGGTCAGTGGGAGGAAACCATTGAACTGCATGGGAATAACCGCTCGGCATTTATTAAAATGCCGGACAGCGTGACCGTGACGGATGCGGAGGAACAGCATAAAACTGCAATGACCCCGCTCGCTATGGGCTGGGCCAAATCCGAGGATAAGCTGGGCTTTACCAATGCAATCCGCCATTTCCTCGATTGTGTGCGCGACGGCAAAACCCCGCTGACCG
>NZ_BAAGGY010000079.1:0-315 GCF_054658635.1 Agathobaculum sp. TL06 | reverse complement strand
CCTTGGGCGGACGAACCTTCCCCAAGAAACCTTAGATTTTCGGCCATTATGATTCTCACATAATTCTCGCTACTTATTCCGGCATTCTCACTCGTATAAAATCCACCAGTGCTTACGCTCTGACTTCACCTCTTATACGACGCTCCCCTACCCAATGCATTACTGCAATGCCTAAGCTTCGGTTGAACGCTTAGCCCCGTTACATTTTCTGCGCAAAACCACTCGACCAGTGAGCTATTACGCACTCTTTGAATGAGTGGCTGCTTCTAAGCCAACATCCTGGTTGTCTTCGCAGTTTCACATCATTTTCCACTT
>NZ_BAAGGY010000078.1:0-327 GCF_054658635.1 Agathobaculum sp. TL06 | reverse complement strand
TGCTGATGTCGGTCATCTTCGAGGAGTTGTTCTCGTAAGCCGAATCATCAATGGTGTTGTTGCGGACAACGAAGATCATCTTCGCCATTTCCGCACGGGTAACGGTTGCATCCGGCTTGAAAGAGCCGTCGGGGTTGCCCTCGACCACGCCCAGCGCCGTCAGCATGTTCACGGCGTCGGTGGCCTGGATATCGGCCTCATCCGTGAACGCCGCACCGGCAAACATGGTGAACGCGCATGCGAACGCCAGCACCAGTGCGAGAACCTTTTTCTGATGGCGAAGATATGTACTTTTTTTGGCGATATTCCGCATAAATAATCCTGTTA
>NZ_BAAGGY010000077.1:0-355 GCF_054658635.1 Agathobaculum sp. TL06 | reverse complement strand
ATAACCTGCGTCTCGCTTTCGATGGACTGGCAGATTTCGCGGATGCGGGGCAGCAGAGCGTCGGGGTTTTCGCCGGTCACGCGGAGCTGTTTGGTCTCGTAGACCAGCACGCAGTCGTCCACGCCGTTGAGTTGGCTGATCTGGTGCTGCATCTCGGCGGCACAGTGCGCGCAGCCGAGATTTTGGATGGTATACACCCGCTGGTTCGCGCGGCGTTTGGGCGCGGGGGCGATAACCTGCGTCTCGCTTTCGATGGACTGGCAGATTTCGCGGATGCGGGGCAGCAGAGCGTCGGGGTTTTCGCCGGTCACGCGGAGCTGTTTGGTCTCGTAGACCAGCACGCAGTCGTCCACGC
>NZ_BAAGGY010000076.1:0-364 GCF_054658635.1 Agathobaculum sp. TL06 | reverse complement strand
CACCGGCTCAGCAGCATCCCCTCCGCGCCGAACATCTCCGGCACCTCGGTCAGCACCGTCGAGCCGCCCCGCGCGATCACCATGTCGCTGAACGCTCCCACCGTCGGGTTCGCCGTTACGCCGGACAACCCATCCGACCCGCCGCACTTCAGACCGATCACCAGCTCGCTCACCGGCACCGCCTCACGCCGGTACCGTCCCGCGTATGACGCGCACTGTTCCAGCAGCGTGCGTCCCGCCGCGAACTCGTCCTCCACGTCCTGGCAGGTGAGAAACTTGACGCGCTCCGGATCATATTCCCCCAGCTCCTCTACGAACTGGTCGTGCTGCAGGTTCTCGCACCCCAGGCTCAGCACCAGCACCG
>NZ_BAAGGY010000075.1:0-364 GCF_054658635.1 Agathobaculum sp. TL06 | reverse complement strand
AAGCCGCCGCCGAATACGAAGACGCATTCGGCCCCCTGACCGCCCGCGAGGTCGACACCCGCCCGGGCTTTTGGCGCTGGATCGATGAAGCGGGACACACGGCATACCATAGTTTCTAAAGGTATACTTTTCCAAAGTTCTACAAGCATAAAGATTTTGCAAAATATCATCAGCCAAACAAAACGTTATTTTGCAAAAACAACGCTGTTTGCGTGGAAAAAGCTGTATTTTGAAAACGTATGCTATAATAAACTCGATTATTTTCAGCTTCACAGGAGAATGGGATATGCAGTTACTACATTTATATTATTTTAAGCTCTTGGCTGAGAATGAGCATCTGCTCAACACCGCAAAGATCATTCAC
>NZ_BAAGGY010000074.1:0-364 GCF_054658635.1 Agathobaculum sp. TL06 | reverse complement strand
AAGCCGCCGCCGAATACGAAGACGCATTCGGCCCCCTGACCGCCCGCGAGGTCGACACCCGCCCGGGCTTTTGGCGCTGGATCGATGAAGCGGGACACACGGCATACCATAGTTTCTAAAGGTATACGTTTTCAAAATACAGCTTTTTCCACGCAAACAGCGTTGTTTTTGCAAAATAACGTTTTGTTTGGCTGATGATATTTTGCAAAATCTTTATGCTTGTAGAACTTTGGAAAAGTATGCTATAATAAACTCGATTATTTTCAGCTTCACAGGAGAATGGGATATGCAGTTACTACATTTATATTATTTTAAGCTCTTGGCTGAGAATGAGCATCTGCTCAACACCGCAAAGATCATTCAC
>NZ_BAAGGY010000073.1:0-396 GCF_054658635.1 Agathobaculum sp. TL06 | reverse complement strand
AGCCCTTGGCCCAGTGGCTGTTGATGTCGGTCATCTTCGAAGAGTTGTTCGCGTAGGCCGAATCATCAATGGAGTTGTTGCGGACAACGAAGATCATCTTCGCCATTTCCGCACGGGTAACGGTTGCATCCGGCTTGAAAGAGCCATCGGGGTTGCCCTCGATAACACTCAAGGCCGTCAGCATGTTCACAGCGTCTTTGGCCTTAATATCGGCCTCGTCCGTGAACGCCGCACCGGCAAACATGGTGAACGCGCATGCGAACGCCAGTACCAGTGCGAGAACCTTTTTCTGATGGCGCGATACTGCACATAATACTGAAAAAATAGTCGGAATGCGGTCGAAAATACCCTCAAAAAAAAACATTTTGAAAAAGGGAAAATTTGGAGAATATTTTC
>NZ_BAAGGY010000072.1:0-443 GCF_054658635.1 Agathobaculum sp. TL06 | reverse complement strand
CAGTCCTGCGACACGCGCAAGACCGAGGAGTACAACGACATCGACGTGGGCAACAAGGTCTACGGCGGGCATGAGGTGCTGGTGATCTTCGACCATGTGTTCATCCCGAACGAAATGATCTTCCTGAACGGCGAAGTGCAGTTCGCGGGCATGATGGTAGAGCGGTTCGCAGGCTACCACCGCCAGAGCTACGGCGGGTGCAAGGTAGGCGTGGGCGACGTGCTGATCGGCGCGACGGCGCTGGCGGGCGACATGGCGGGCTCGGCGAAGGCCAGCCATGTGAAGGATAAGCTGATCGAGATGACGCACCTGAACGAGACGCTGTACTGCTGCGGCATCGCGTGCTCCAGCCAGGGGACGAAGACAAAGAGCGGCAACTACCTGATCGACCTGCTGCTGGCGAACGTATGCAAGCAGAACGTGACGCGGTTCCCGTACGAGAT
>NZ_BAAGGY010000071.1:0-449 GCF_054658635.1 Agathobaculum sp. TL06 | reverse complement strand
GCCGCGAGGTTACCGAACCCTATCAAACTCTGAATGCCGGCTAATTGATGAATAGCAGTCAGACTACGTGAGATAAGTCTCGTGGTCAAAAGGGAAACAGCCCAGATCTACAGCTAAGGTCCCAAATTCATGCTAAGTGGAAAATGATGTGAAACTGCGAAGACAACCAGGATGTTGGCTTAGAAGCAGCCACTCATTCAAAGAGTGCGTAATAGCTCACTGGTCGAGTGGTTTTGCGCAGAAAATGTAACGGGGCTAAGCATGAAACCGAAGCTTAGGCATTGCAGTAATGCATTGGGTAGGGGAGCGTCGTATAAGAGGCGAAGTCAGAGCGTAAGCACTGGTGGATTTTATACGAGTGAGAATGCCGGAATAAGTAGCGAGAATTATGTGAGAATCATAATGGCCGAAAATCTAAGGTTTCTTGGGGAAGGTTCGTCCGCCCAAGG
>NZ_BAAGGY010000070.1:0-451 GCF_054658635.1 Agathobaculum sp. TL06 | reverse complement strand
AGCTCTTTGCCGTTGTTGTCGATCAACTCGCAGGAGAGGATGACCACCGGCTTCTTCCCCGCCTGCCAGCGCCGGTACAGCACCTGCGTCAGCTTCGCCGGAAACGACGCCGGCGGGCAGTCCTCCTTCCGGCAGGCAGGGTCGTACACGATCCCCGCCTCGGTTGTGTTGGACACGATGTATTCCAGATCGTCCGACTCCGCGACCTGCATCATCGCCTCATAGCCCTCTTTTTCATACGGGTTCAGGCACCGCGACACCGACGAGATCACGCGCTTCCGGTCCACCTTTTCCCCATTCTCCCGACCGCGCAGGTACAGCGTGTACAGCCCCTCCTGCCGGTTGATCTGCTCCGCCAGCCCCTGCGCGATCGGCTGCACCAGCACCGCTTTGCCGTTCCAGCCCACGCGCTCGTTCGACACATCGAACCAGTAGTCCACGAACGCGCGCA
>NZ_BAAGGY010000069.1:0-513 GCF_054658635.1 Agathobaculum sp. TL06 | reverse complement strand
ACCCGCACGACTTGTCCTCCAGCGTCGTGATGCCGCCTTTCTTGTTCCCCGGCGACGGGTTCTCGTACACCGTCTCGTTGTGGCTGATAAAGTAATCCTTGAAGCCGTTGAGCATGGCGGCCGCCTTTCCGAACACCTGCTCGTTGACGCACCGGCTCAGCAGCATCCCCTCCGCGCCGAACATCTCCGGCACCTCGGTCAGCACCGTCGAGCCGCCCCGCGCGATCACCATGTCGCTGAACGCTCCCACCGTCGGGTTCGCCGTTACGCCGGACAGGCCATCCGACCCGCCGCACTTCAGACCGATCACCAGCTCGCTCACCGGCACCGCCTCACGCCGGTACCGTCCCGCGTATGACGCGCACTGCTCCAGCAGCGTGCGTCCTGCCGCGAACTCGTCCTCCACGTCCTGGCAGGTGAGAAACTTGACGCGCTCCGGATCATATTCCCCCAGCTCCTCTACGAACTGGTCGTGCTGCAGGTTCTCGCACCCCAGGCTCAGCACCAGCACCG
>NZ_BAAGGY010000068.1:0-536 GCF_054658635.1 Agathobaculum sp. TL06 | reverse complement strand
AAGGCGGCCGCCATGCTCAACGGCTTCAAGGATTACTTTATCAGCCACAACGAGACGGTGTACGAGAACCCGTCGCCGGGGAACAAGAAAGGCGGCATCACGACGCTGGAGGACAAGTCGTGCGGGTGCGTGCAGAAGGGCGGCACGGCGCCGGTGGCGGACGTGATCGGGTACGGGGAGCAGGTAACGGCGCACGGGCTGACCCTGCTGTACGGGCCTGGGAACGACCTGGTATCGGCGACGGCGCTGACCGCGGCGGGCGCGCATATGGTGCTGTTCACGACGGGGCGCGGGACGCCGTTCGGCGCGCCGGCGCCGACGGTAAAGATCGCGAGCAACAGCGGACTTGCGGCGCGCAAGCCGGGGTGGATCGACTTTGACGCGGGTCCGGTGGCGGACGGCGAGCCGATCGCGGAGGCGGCGAAGCGGCTGTATGCGTTGGTGCTGGACATCGCGGGCGGCAGACCCTCCAAAACCGAGCTGCTGGGCTACCGTGAAATCGCCATCTTCAAAAACGGCGTTACGCTGTAAATAAA
>NZ_BAAGGY010000067.1:0-631 GCF_054658635.1 Agathobaculum sp. TL06 | reverse complement strand
GCCAGCGCCATGATATCACGGCCCGACATGCCGCCGTACGAATCGTTGCCGTAGCAGGAGATCTGCTTGACCTTCAGCGTAACGCCGACATCGGTGATGATGTTGCCGTTCTCGTCAAAGTCGGAGAAGTTCTTCCAGAACAGGCCCTTGTCGCGGAACGCCAGCATGCCGCCCATGTTGGCGTGGCCGTCCTTCTTGGCGGACATGGTGAACGCGTCGCAGTACTGGAACATCTCGGTCGCGATCTCGGCGATGGACTTGTCGGCGTAGCCCTCTTCGTTCATCTTGATGAAGTAGCAGTTCTCCGCCCAGCGTGCAACGTCGAATACCAGCGGGATATTGTACTTATGCGCAACGCGGTTGATTTCCTTGATGTTCGCCATGGAGACCGCCTGGCCGCATACCGGATTGTTCGTGATGCAGCAGAATACCAGCGGCACGTTCTCCGGACCGACGCCCTGGATGAGCTGCTCGAGCTTCTCAATGTCCATATTGCCCTTGAAGGGGTTCTTCTCGTAGCGGCCGCCTTCGGGTACTTCGTACAGCAATTCCTTGTTGTACAGGTTGCGCGGGATCGAGCCCATCTGCTTGATGTTGCCCTCGGTCGTGTCAAAGTGGCCGTTGGACGGGA
>NZ_BAAGGY010000066.1:0-731 GCF_054658635.1 Agathobaculum sp. TL06 | reverse complement strand
GTGGCGCAGCCGATCTGGTACGGCTCCCACCCGTATCACCATCTGGGGCAGAAGGGGACGATCATCATTCCTGAGGAGACGCTGGCGGATTACCTTGTGTATGTGTTCGCGGGGTTCTGGAACGCGGGCTTCCGCAAGATGATCGTGGTCAACGGCCATGGGCAGGATTATGTAATCCCGCTGGCGATCCATAAATTCGGAAAGAAGTTCCAGGTGCCGTCGATCATCCTGTATACACACTTCTGGAACTGCGCCAAAGAGCAGCTGGACACAAAGGACAGGGGCGGTCCGTACGATACGCCGTTCGTACACGCGGATGAAGTGGAGCAGTCGTGGTCGCTGGCGCTGTTCCCCGAGCTGTGCAAGATGGAGTACGCGGAGAAGGTAGAAGCAGCGCCGATGCTGCCCAAGGGCCATATCAACAACTCGGCGGAACGCGGGAGCGGTCCGATCAAGTGGTACAATGCGCTGGGCTCGTGCGGGATGGAGTGCATCTGCCAGCCGCAGGGCGTAATCGGAGACGCGAAGCTGGCGGATCCGGAAAAGGCGCGCAAGGGCATTGAGATGACGCTGGACTATCTGGAGAAGCTGGTAAACGACATTCTGGAGCGCTACCCTGCGGGTCAGCTTCCGCCGACCGAGCTGATGACCCAGCGCGACCCCGAGGCGGTACGCGCCGTCCTCGCCGGCGAGCGCCATATCTATACCCTCGCATACGATTGACCGGAGGA
>NZ_BAAGGY010000065.1:0-745 GCF_054658635.1 Agathobaculum sp. TL06 | reverse complement strand
TCATATATTTCAAGAAGCCTTGGCGCGAGAAATTATACAGAAGCTAAAAAGACATCTGCCGTTGCCCTTTATGGCATTATCTTCATTACAATACTCTTGTCAGCATTGTATTTTGTTTTTCAAAACACTGTTTTGAAATTGATGGGAACAACTACAGAAAATTATGCGCCAACAAAAGCATACATGAGCATTATTGTTATATTTGCATTCACTATTTCTGCACAAGTGGTTTTACCTTGTATGTTACGCGCTGAAGGAAAAGTAAAAGAGTCAGCTATTGGGCTGATGATTGGTACAGTTGTCAATATCGTATTTGACCCTATTTTTATATTCCCTTTAAAATTAGGGGCGACAGGGGCAGCGTGGGCAACCATTCTTGGTAACACCTGTTCTGCTATGTATTGTATTTTAGTCATTTTGAAGAAGAAAACTTTTCTTTCTGTTTCTATCAAGGACTTTAAACTGGAAAAAAACATTGTCAGCGAAATATTTAAAATTGGTTTTCCATCATCTATAACAAACTTTGTTATGAGTTTTTCTAATATTTTACTGAACAACTTTGCTTCGTCTTATGGGAATAATGCGGTTTCAGCAGTCGGTGTCAGCAGCAAACTAATGACAGTTATGACAATGATGATTGGCGGGTATGTCATGGGGTATCTTCCTTTTGTGGGCTATAATTATGGCGCAGGTAATCTAAAACGAGTAAAAAGCTCTTTTTGGTTTACAGGAATTTCCTCTACTA
>NZ_BAAGGY010000064.1:0-862 GCF_054658635.1 Agathobaculum sp. TL06 | reverse complement strand
GAACAGCATAAAACTGCAATGACCCCGCTCGCTATGGGCTGGGCCAAATCCGAGGATAAGCTGGGCTTTACCAATGCAATCCGCCATTTCCTCGATTGTGTGCGCGACGGCAAAACCCCGCTGACCGATGCGGCGGACGCCTACAAGACCCACGAATTGCTCGACCGTATCCTGCGTGCCGCCGGGCTGCCGGCGATGGATTAAAGGAGGGAGCCGCTATGTTCAAAATTGCCGGACATACCATGGGTACACCGGAATACACTGTCTGCGAGGCGATCGAATTGCTGCATCGCATCGGCGCAGACGGTGTCGAGATTGTTGTACAGAATGATTACCGCTCTGGGCTACCATGTGACTGCAATGAAAATACTTTGGCCGAGGTCAGGCGGTGTGCAGAGCAGAACAACATCCAGATCATCTGCCTGACGCCGTATAATTCCTACTTCAATTCGCTGGACGAACCGGTCCGCCAGCGCGAAATCGCCGCTATCCAAAAAGTGATCGGTTATTGCGACAATCTGGGCGCAAGGTACATCCGCATTTACGGCGGCAATCTGGCCGCTGGGGATACGGAGAAATTAGCGGAGCGCCGCGCCAGACTGATCGAATCCATGCGCGAGCTGGGCGATGCAGCAGCAGAAAAAGGCGTGACGCTGGTGATTGAGAACCATTTTAATACAATGGCGGTTTCGGCGAAAGAAAGCGCGTCGCTTATCAGGGAAATTGACCATCCGGCAGTCCGCATCCTGTACGATCAGGCAAACCTGACCTTTACCGGAAACGAAGGATATGAAGAAGCGCTTCCCCTACAGCAGCAGTATGTGGCATACATGCATGTAAAGGATCTGGTATTCAAAGAAGG
>NZ_BAAGGY010000063.1:0-904 GCF_054658635.1 Agathobaculum sp. TL06 | reverse complement strand
GCGCCGTCAGCATGTTCACAGCGTCGGTGGCCTTAATGTCCGCCTCATCCGTGAACGCCGCACCGGCAAACATGGTGAACGCGCATGCGAACGCCAGCACCAGTGCGAGAACCTTTTTCTGATGGCGGAGATATAAAGAAAAACAGGACTGCCGCCCTGTTTTTATGAAAAAAAGCTTTATATGTCTAACTTTTCTTAAAAATGCTTTTTAGAGAAAATCTGGTAAGATAAAATAAATTATCCAGAGTTATTTCTTTTCCTTAAGAAAAAAATTAGGCCATTATTTTATGAAATATATACAAACATAATTTTACAAATACTGCTTTCTTATTTTAAGAATTATCTTTCCACGGAAATTGGTTGCATGAGATAGCGTTCTTTGTTATACTTTGAACAGGCGCTGCCGTGCCTGCGGTAGGCGGTTATCTTCCTCGCCAATCCCCGAACGTTAGAACGGGAGGAGGTGAGTGCGATGATTACTTATGAAGAATTGTTTTTGCTTCTGACGTTCCTCGTCGCCTTTGCTGCTCTGATTGTTCAGCTATGCAAAAGAAAATGACCGCCCTCACTCCTACATGATGCGGTCATAATCTTTTGATCCTTCTGAGGGGATGCCGTCTACCGGCAGCGCCCTTTTTCTATTCTCATTATAGCATATCTGTTGCTCTTGTCAAGAACGGTTATTGTTAACCATAGAATCATATGATATAAATAATTATTTATCATAGGAAACGATATATCACGGCTGGAAGCTGACAAAAAAGATAACTAAAGCAAATCAGAAAAAGGTTCTCGCACTGGTGCTGGCGTTCGCATGCGCGTTCACCATGTTTGCCGGTGCGGCGTTCACGGATGAGGCGGACATTAAGGCCACCGACGCCGTGAACATGCTGACGGCGCTGGG
>NZ_BAAGGY010000062.1:0-1114 GCF_054658635.1 Agathobaculum sp. TL06 | reverse complement strand
CCTGTTCCAGTTCCCCGATAAAGTTCCAGACAATTTCAATCTTCTGTCTGCGGTGTCCGCTGGACTTATCCGGCGCGTGAACAATGATTTTCTTTACAAACTCATTGACGATAGCAGGCGTTAATTCCCGTATTCCCACATACTTGCGGATAACGGCGGCGAAGCTGTCAAAGTCTGTTTTATCCTGCTCGTAGGTATCAACGGCGGCTTGCTCCGTCTTAACAAACTCTGTCAGTTCCTTTTGTTCCGCTTCATACTCGGCGGACAGTTTTAAAAATCGCTCGTGACTGATTGTGCCGTTGATGTCGTCCTCGTAAATCCGCTTGAAAATACGGTCAAGTTCGGTAATCCGTTTCCTTGCCTGTTCTAATTCTTTCTTTTGCCGCTTTACTGCTTTTTCTGCTTCCTCAAACCTCTGCTGATAAACCATGTTTTGAAAGCTCTGTATATCGTCAAAGAACATAGCTGTTACATCAAATATCCTTTGCAGGACGAACAGTTTTAAGGTTTCCTCTCTGATAAAATGCGCGGAACAAGTACCCGTATTGCTCTTGTAGTTGGAGCAGACATAATGCTCTTGTTTGGGCGTAAAACTGTTTGTTGTGCAAAAGTACAGCTTTTCGCCACAGTCAGCGCAATAAAGCAAGCCGGAGAATAAGCCTTGCCGTCCTGTCTTTGTAGGGCGGCGTTTGTTTGCCCTTAATTCCTGCACCCTTTCAAATACCTGTTCCTCGATAATCGCAGGTTGCGTGTTGGGAAAGATACGGTAATTTTCCGGTGCATTTTGCAGACGTTTTTTCAGCTTGTGGGATTTGGAATAGGTTTTGAAATTGACTGTACACCCTGTATATTCTGGGCGTTCCAATATCCCCGCTATGGATTTGTAATCCCAACGATAGGGATTATCCGGCATAGCCTTTCCGTCACGCTTTGCATAGTAGGCTTTGACTGTCAACACTTTGTCCGCTGTCAGCACTTTTGCTATCTGCATGGGTCCTTTTCCGGCAATACACAAATCAAAAATTTTCTTTACCACAGCGGCAGCTTCTTCATCTACAATCCATTTCTTTTTGTCGTCTGGGTCTTTCCTGTACCCATAGGGCGGATTGGTACA
>NZ_BAAGGY010000061.1:0-1218 GCF_054658635.1 Agathobaculum sp. TL06 | reverse complement strand
GACAAACTTCACAGATTGTCCCAGACCGGCAGAAAAGCAACCGGCAGAGTACATATTTACGAAGATATTTTAGCATGAAAATCCTGGGAGTGCAAGAGATAAGCTGGTTATGGGCATGGCGAAACAAGCCAATCAAGCAAAATTTTTGATTGGCCTTGCTTTTTGCGCCCGCTTTACCGCCCCATGCGTTGCATGGGGCCTTTTTTATGCCCGCCGCCGGCCGCTCTGCCGGACACCAGGACACTTTTGCTGACAAATTGTGAAGTTTGTCACGGTCAAGCCGGCATGGCGCGCACGACAAATTGTGAAGTTTGTCACCGGCAGAGCGAGGGACGGAGGTGATCCACATGTTACATACGGCAGAAGCGCGGACGGGGCAGACCGTGGCGATCAGCCCTGTCCGTACAGAAAAAACCCGCGTCACACGGGAACAGGCCGCGGCCTATCTGGACAGCCTGAAACGGCGCGGCTGCACAGAGGAAACCATCAAGACCTACCGCCGCAACCTGCTGCGCTTTCTCCACATGCTGCCGCCGGACGGCACGATTGACCGCGGCACCGTGGCCCGCTGGCGGGATGTGCTGCTGGCGAGCGGCTACAAGCCCCGCACGGTCAATGTACGGCTCTCCGCGGCCAACGGCTTTTTAGGCTACCTGGGGCTGCGGGAATATCAGCTCCCCGTATGGCTGGCAGCGGAGGAGGAGGCGCAGCCGGAGCTGACGCGGAACGAATACCTCCGGCTGCTGTCCGCCGCGCGGGCGCTGGGCAAGGAGCGCGCCTACCTCTTGGTTAAGGTTTTTGCCGCCACCGGACTTGCCATCCACGAGCTGCCCCAACTGACCGCCAAATCGGTCCATGAGGGGCGCATTACGGTGGAGACCGGCCGCGCCAGGCGGATTATTCGTCTCCCCGCCTGCCTGCGGGCAGAATTGGAAAGCTATATCCAGCGCGCGTCGGCTTCGCCTGACCAGACGGTATTCGTCACCCAGAGCGGAAAACCGCTCAGCCGGACGTCGGTAACGGCCTCGATTCAAAGCCTGTCCCACGACGCGCGGGTATCCCCCGAAAAGTGCAACCCCCGCTGCCTGCGGAAATTATATCAGGCCACGCAGGCGGGGATTCGGGCAAGCATCGCCCTGCTGGCGGAGCAGAACTACGAACGGCTGCTGGAACAGGAGCAGCTTGCCATCGGCTGGGGGGAGGTGAACGGCCGGTGAA
>NZ_BAAGGY010000060.1:0-1512 GCF_054658635.1 Agathobaculum sp. TL06 | reverse complement strand
GGGTATTCGACAAATCATGTAGATTTGGCTTAAATCATCAGATATGAACAAAAACACGCAAATGTGAGACTGGAAAAAATAAACAGGCGTCAGGAAATGACACCATTATGTGGAACAACGTAAAATGAAGATAAACTGACCGTACTTAAAAATCTATTAAACCTTCAAAATTGCCATGACTCTATAAAATTATCTTCGCTGGACTGGGAACTCCATAAGTATGCCTTTTCCGAAATATGATTGACCGACATCAGACATATGGCACGAAGGACCTCAAATGAGTAGCCATGGCCTTGATTTTTAATCGTTTTTATGATGTTGTTTGCAGATTCGGTATAGGCATTTGTATAGCGATAATCAAAGTACGATAGTATGTCGTCTTTTCGCCGGACAAGCACTTTCTTTAAGTTGCTGAACTCCGGTATACTCGAACTAACGGTATCACACCATTTTTGAAACAGGATCTCAGCTTGTACACGGCTTTCTGATTCGTAAATTTTTCGGAATTGTTCTTTTGCCCAGTAGACCCGGCTCAGTGACGGATATATGTCGAACCACGCTGTTAACTGATGCTTCGCATCCGGCGATAAGTCTTCAAAATTAGCCATGAATAAAGTGCGCTCACGCTTCAACCTTTTCTTGACTATCCCACCATCGTGCAGCTTCTTCCGGGCGGCGTCCATATGCTTATTTACGAGTTGAATGACATGGAATCTATCAATAACAACTGTTGCACATGGGAATATGTCTTTTACAGCTTTTGCGTATAACGGTGCAAAATCCATCGTGGCTACCCGGACAGCACTTGGATTTTCAAGGCTGCGCAGGTAACAGTAAACGGTTTCTGACTTATTATTCGGCAGCATATCAAGCAGTCTCTTATTTTCTGGGTCTGTAATAATTAGGCGGAAATGCTTGTCGATATGAGCTTCGTCAATACCTATTACACTTGGAGTACTATACATCGTTATACTGTGATGTTTTTTCGCCCAATCATCAAACGCTCTGCGGACTGTTTTGTCTGAAATTCCATAATCATCTGCGATGCGGGTAAACGGTTCGCGCCGCAAAACTCTGCTGACGATTTTCGTACGCAGTCTTGGAGTCATACTGGTTTTATCAACCGTCTTGTAACTCTGCATATAGGTTGCGCCGCAAGATGGACACAAATATCTCCGAGCACGAAGCTTTAACACAACCTGCATGCCAGAATTCGGTAAATCTCTTATGTACCGAGTTTTATAGCCGTAGGCCGTCTGCGAGCCTACAACTCCACATTTGGGGCAGCATTCAGGCTTTGCTACCGCCTCAATTTCGTACATCAAACAATTCCCGTCAGCGGCTTGTAAAGTCTGAGTGCATACAAATTCCACCAATCCGGTAGGAGCAAGAGGACCCATAGAAACACAACCTTTCGTGACAACCATTATAACATACCACACGATATGTCAAAATAGGGTAAGAACAATTTCTATTTGTTATCTGAAAATATACACGAAATGTCGCAAGCCC
>NZ_BAAGGY010000059.1:0-1560 GCF_054658635.1 Agathobaculum sp. TL06 | reverse complement strand
CCCACTTTTTATGCTCCCACTTTCTTTATTCTTTCTTACCGGACTGCCGCGGCAGACGTCTTACTGATACTGTTCCCAGTTGGGATGGCCGGTCAGCGTTGTCCAATGCTCATGGATGTCTCCCTTGCGGTCAAAGTCGTGGCTGTTGGTGGCCTCCTGCACAGCCAGATAGAACCAATCCTCCGGTTGATTGTCCGGCCATACCTGCATGCCGGACAGCAGATCCGCCTCGGTTTCGGGCAGGCGGTTCAGCACACGGTTAATCATGGTCATGGCCTCTGCACGGGTGATCTGGTTGTCCGGACGGAAAGTGCCGTCCTCATACCCGTTAATCCAGCCAAGAATGCAGGCACGCTCGATCTCCGCTTTGGCCCAATGGCTGCCAATGTCCGTGAAGTTGCTGTCACCGTCGCGCTGGTTCGTGTCGAAGCGGGCGCAGATGGCCGCAAACTCCGCGCGGGTGATGGGTGCGTCTGGTTCAAAGGCGGTGTCCGTCCGCCCCTTGAGGACCCCAAGCTCCGCCATGGTGGAGACTGCGGTGCAGTACCACGCGTTTTCGCTTACGTCCGTGAAACGGCTGCTGGCGGTCAAATGCGCGTCCCGTATCTCGGGCTTGAGCAGGCGGAAGAAGATCGTTGCGACCTCGGCGCGGCTGATGTTCGCCATAGGCCGCACCGTGCCGTCCTCATAGCCGATAACATAGGCGAAGTGGTCGTCGCCGTTGAGCCAGTCGGGTACCTCGGTAGCTTCCCAACCGGCATAGACGGTCTTATTGCCGGTCAGCTTGATCTCGGTGACGCGCTCGGTCGTTCCCTTGTCGGCATACCAGCCGGTGAACGTGTAGCCCTCGCGGCTCGGCACCTTGTCCAGCTTGACCACGGTGTTGCGGCGGTACCGCTCGCTGTCATATTCCGTGCCGCCGTTGGACTCGTAGCGCAGGGTGTAGTACGTCGCACCGCCGCCGCTGCCGCTGCTGCTGCTGCCGCCTGTGTTGTTTTTAGACCAGGACAGGGCAAAGGGGGAGAAGCTGCCAAGTTCCTCATTGGCGGGCAGGGTGAATTTCACGCCCTTGTCCGTGGCCTCAGCGGTGATCGGCACAACAGTGGATTGCCCGATCAATGTCTGCATATCGTTCTCAGTAGTGATCTGATACTGCCGGTGCAGGCCCTCAAAATGCAGGACAGTAAACTTGTAGTTCGCACGGTTGGCCGCAAGTTCCTCGGAGGGATAGGGCCAGAAGATGGTGATGGGCTTGTTCGTGCTCACCCAGGCGTTGCCGTCGTTCTCATTGATAAGGTCCAGATACTTGAACTGATATTGGCCCTCTGTCAGGGTATAATTCTTGCTTGCGGCATGATTCACCATCATCGTGATGGTGTCGGCCCCGGCCACAGCGTCACGCTCCAGGATATTGTCAAAGAGCAGGGCAATCTGTTCGCCGGAAGTGGGCGCGGCCGAGCTGGTGCCGAGTACGCCCAGATTGGCCTTTTTGCCGTTGGTGTAGTAGGTCGCGCCGTTCTCGATCACGGCCACCGCGCCCTTGCTGGTGTCCACTTGGCT
>NZ_BAAGGY010000058.1:0-1599 GCF_054658635.1 Agathobaculum sp. TL06 | reverse complement strand
GATGCGTTCAGAGCCTGGTGCGGGAGCTGCACGTTCTGCTCGACGCTGGTGGACCGCATCGTGCCGGGGCGGATCAAGGACGCGGCGGAAGCGGCGCGCATGGAGGAGGAAAACGGCTACCATGACGGGCTGATCGACGTGGGCGAGGTGTTCGGCGTGTGGAACATCGAGGGACCGGCGTGGCTGGAGGAACAGCTGCCGTTCAAGGCGGCGGGGCTGAACTGCATCGTGGTGCCGGATGTGACGCCGTACAAAAAGCGCAAGGTGCGCATCCTGAACGGCGCGCACACGGGCTTTGTGCTGGGCGCATACCTGGCGGGCTTCGATATCGTGCGGGACTGCATGCACAACGACAGCATCCGCGGCTTTATGAACAAGATGCTGTACGAGGAGGTCATCCCGACCCTGCCGCTGGATAAGCAGGACCTGGAGGCGTTCGCGGCGGCGGTGCAGGACCGGTTCAACAACCCGTTCGTGGACCACGAGCTGATGAGCATTTCGCTCAATTCGACCTCCAAATGGAAAGCGCGCAACCTGCCGAGCCTGCTGGAATATGTGGAAAAGACGGGCCGGCTGCCGGAATGCCTGAGCATGAGCCTTGCGGCGTATATCGCGTTCTACACGAGCGATGTGCAGGAGCTGACCGAAGCGGGGCTGGTGTGCAGGCGGGCGAAGGGCAACACCTATACCTGCTCGGACGACCGCTGGGCGCTGGAATTTTACTGGGCGCATAAGGACGACAGCGCGGCGGAGCTGGTACACGCGGTGCTGACCAACCGGCAGATGTGGGATCAGGACCTGACGGAGATCGCGGGGCTGGAAGCCGCGGTGCTGGCGGGGCTTACGAAGATCCGCACGGAGGGCGCGGAGGCCGCGTTCGCCTCCTGCCTGTGAGAGGGAGGATAAGATGACAAAGCTGATACGGATCACAGAGCGGGACAACGTGGCGGTGGCGCTGCATGCGGCGTCAAAGGGAGAGACGCTGAAAGCGGGGGACGCGGTGGTGACCGCGCGGGAGGATATCCCGCAGGGGCATAAGATCGCGCTCGTACCGCTCGCGGCAGGGGAAGCGGTGGTGAAATACGGCTTCCCGATCGGCCATGCGACGGAGCCGGTGGAGGCGGGCAGTTGGGTACATACGCACAACATGCGGACCAACCTGTCCGGCGAGGAGGAGTATGCCTATGAGCCGTCGGTACCCGAGATAGAGGCGGCGGAGCCGGAGACATTCCAGGGCTACCGGAGGGAGGACGGCCGCGCGGCGGTGCGGAATGAAATCTGGATCATCCCGACGGTGGGCTGCGTCAACGACGTGGCGAAAAAGCTGGTGTCGGACAACCAGGACCTGGTGAGCGGAAGCATAGACGGGCTGTATACATTCCCGCATCCATACGGGTGCAGCCAGACGGGCGATGACCACGCGCAGACGAGGAAGCTGCTGGCGGCGCTGGCGCGGCATCCGAACGCGGGTGCGGTGCTGGTGCTGAGCCTGGGGTGCGAGAACCTGCAGCACGACCAGTTCGTAGAGGAGCTGGGGGAATATGATCCGGAGCGCGTCAAGTTTCTCACCTGCCAGGACGTGGAGGACGAGTTCGCGGC
>NZ_BAAGGY010000057.1:0-1608 GCF_054658635.1 Agathobaculum sp. TL06 | reverse complement strand
ATGTACGAAAAAAGATTATCCGGCGTGGTTATTCCGACTATTACGCCGATGCACGAAGATGGATCAATAGATGGGCGCTCGCTGGCGGGCTTTACGGAATATCTGGTGCAGGCGGGGGTGGACTGTCTGTATCCGAACGGCACCAACGGGGAAAGCCTGTTGCTCAGCAGGAAGGAGCGCGAAACGGTAGCGGAAATCATGGTGAAAACCGCAGCAAAGCGTATTCCGGTATTCATCCAGTGCGGCAGCATGACAACTGCGGAGACTATCTCCCATGTGCGGCACGCGGTCAAAATCGGCGCGGATGGCGTGGGCGTGATGTCGCCGGCATTCTTTCCTATGGACGAGGCATCCCTGTTTGGCTATTACAGCGCGGTGGTCGAGAGCGTGCCGCCGGATTTTCCGGTTTATATCTATAACATTCCCGGCTGCACAACGAGCGACGTCAAACCCGAACTGCTGGGCAGGCTGATGGAAAAATACGAAAATATTGCGGGCATCAAATACAGTTGCCCTGACCTGATGCGCATTGAGGATTATCTGCTGTGCAGCGGGCGTACCCCAGACCTTCTGATCGGCTGCGACAGCCTGTTCCTTCCGTGCCTGATGACAGGCGGTGTTGGCACGGTGACCGGCCCGGGGGCGATTTTTCACGAACGGTTCAATCGCCTGTACCGCCAGTACCGCGAGGGCGATATGGAGGGCGCGCGCAGGACGCAGCAGCAGATTGTCAGAACCGACCGCGAACTGGCGGCAGTTCCGGGCATTCCGGCGCTTAAAACGCTGCTCAAGCTGCGCGGCATCATTGAAAATGATACCTGCCGCGGGCCGCTGCGCAAGCTGACGGACGGAGAATACGCGCTGCTCGAGCGTGTGCTGGAGGAGTACTATAAGGAGGAGGGTATCAATGGCTGAGAAGAAGCTGCGGGTCGGTGTAATCGGCGTCGGCTATGTTTCAAAGAACAACTTTCTTCCCGTACTGCCGCGGTTTGACGATGTGGAGTTTGTCGGGCTGATGGCAGGCAAGCTGGAAAACGCGCAGCATGCGCAGCGTCTCTGCGGCGCGCAGCATGCGGTCGCTACGCTGGAAGCGTTCGTATCGCTCGGCCTGGACTGTGCCTTCGTGCTGACGCCCAAACAGTGCCATGCGGAGCAGATCTCTTTCCTGCTTGAGCAGGGCATCGACGTATACAGCGAAAAGCCCATGGCGACCACATTGAAGGATGCGGCACGCATTGCGGAGACAGCGGCCAAAACGGGCAATAAGCTGATGATCGGCTTTAACCGCCGCTATGCGCCGGTCTGCCAAAAAGCCAAGGCGGTTTATGGGGAAGGGGCGCCGGAGGTAATCATTGCACAGAAAAACCGTCCGGCGACCGAGTACCGCGCCACATTGGAAAATGCGATCCACATGGTCGATCTGATGCGCTACTACGGCGGTGAGGTCAAGGACGTCCATGCGCTGACCAAGTTCACGGATCCGTATTATGAGACGTTTACGACCGCGCAACTGGAATTTGAGAACGGCGCTTCGGGCATGCTGATCGCGGCCCGCTGCTCGGGTCAGTGGGAGGAAACCATTGAACTGCATGGGAATAACCGCTCGGC
>NZ_BAAGGY010000056.1:0-1644 GCF_054658635.1 Agathobaculum sp. TL06 | reverse complement strand
TATTCATCCATCGCGGCAGCAGCGCGCTTGCCCGCGCCCATAGCGAGGATAACGGTGGCCGCGCCGGTGACAGCGTCGCCGCCGGCAAACACTCCGTCCTTGGAGGTGATGCCGTGTTCTTCATCCGCTACGATGCAGCCCTTGCGGTTGGTGTCCAGGCCGGGGGTGGTCGTACGAATGAGCGGGTTGGGGCTTGTGCCGATTGCCGCAATCACGCAGTCCAGATCGAGGGTGAATTCGCTGTCCGGCACCGGCACCGGACGGCGCCGGCCGGATTCATCCGGCTCGCCCAGTTCCATCTGCTGGCACTTCATGCCGGTTACATTGTAATTCTCGTCCGCGGTGATTTCCAGCGGCGCGGTCAGGAACTTGAAAATGATGCCCTCTTCCTTGGCGTGATGGATTTCCTCCAGACGGGCGGGGAGTTCCTTTTCCGAACGGCGGTAAACAATGTAGACCTCCTCCGCGCCCATGCGCTTGGCGCAGCGCGCCGCGTCCATCGCCACGTTGCCGCCGCCGACAACCGCTACCTTGTGCGCGTGCAGAATCGGCGTATCCGCACCGTCGCGGTAGGCTTTCATCAGGTTGATACGGGTCAGGTATTCGTTTGCCGAGTACACGCCGTTTGCGTTTTCACCCGGCACGCCGATAAAGGTCGGCAGGCCCGCGCCCGAGCCAACGAAAATCGCCTCATAACCGTCCGCGAACAGCTCGTCAATGGTTTCCGAACGGCCGACGACAAAATTAAGTACAAATTCCACGCCAAGGTCCTTGAGCGTGTCGATCTCCTTCTGGACGATCGCCTTGGGGAGACGGAATTCCGGTATGCCGTACATCAGCACGCCGCCGGCGGTATGCAGCGCTTCGAAAACCGTTACCTGATAACCCATGCGCGCCAAATCGCCCGCGCAGGTCAGACCGGCAGGGCCGGCGCCCACAATCGCGCACTTGTGTCCGTTCGCCGCGGGACGGACGGGCTTCTCCTCACCGTGTTCGCGCGCATAATCCGCGACAAAGCGTTCCAGTCGGCCGATCGCAACCGGCTCGCCCTTGATGCCGCGCACGCACTTCTGCTCGCACTGTGTCTCCTGCGGGCATACGCGGCCGCAGACCGCGGGCAGCGCGGAGGTTTCCTTGATTTTTGCCGCGGCCTCGAGGAATTTGCCTTCGGCCACCAGCGCGATAAATTCGGGAATCTTTACCTGCACCGGACAGCCCGAGATACAGGGCTTATGCTTGCAGTTCAGGCAGCGCTGCGCTTCCTCGACCGCCATTTCCGGCGTGTAGCCGAGCGTGACCTCGTCAAAGTTCTTGTTGCGGACGTTGGGGTCCTGCTCCGGCATGGGCATTTTTTTCGGATTCATGTTCGGCATCTCACTTGACCTCCTGCTTCATCAAATTGCACTCGTGGCGCTCGACAGACGCCCTTTCCTGCGCCTTGTACATCGCGCTGCGGCGCATCGAACCGTCGAAGTCAACCAGATGCCCGTCAAAATCCGGTCCGTCCACGCAGGCGAACTTGGTCTCTCCGCCAACCGTCAGGCGGCAGCCGCCGCACATGCCCGTGCCGTCCACCATGATCGTGTTCATGGAAACAATGGTCTTGATGCCATAGGGGCGGGTGGTTTCCGCTACGAACTTCAT
>NZ_BAAGGY010000055.1:0-1958 GCF_054658635.1 Agathobaculum sp. TL06 | reverse complement strand
TTTTACTTAGAAGCCTTAGCAGCCTTAATCGCGTCGATCATCATGGGAACAACCTTGAACAAGTCGCCGCAGATGCCGTAGTCGGCAACGTCAAAGATCGGCGCGCCATCCGCCTTGTTCACCGCGATGATGCACTCGGAATCCTGCATGCCGGCCTTGTGCTGGATCGCTCCCGAAATGCCCAGCGCAATGTACAGCTTCGGATGTACCGTCTTGCCCGTCTGGCCTACCTGGTGGTCCGCCGTCAGCCAGCCAGAGTCGATCGCCGCACGGCTGCCGCCTACTACGCCGCCAAACTCCGCCGCCAGATCTTCCGCCAGCTTGATGCCCGTCTCTACATCCTTCGAGATGCCGCGGCCTACCGATACCACTACCTCTGCGCCCGTCAGGTCTACCAGCTCCTTGGCTTCCTTTACGACCTCAAGCACCTTGGTCTCGATGTCCGCTTCGCTCAGGCTGATGCTCAGCTTCTCTACCACTACCGCATTCGCCTTCGCTTCGTCGTACTCGCTCTTCTTCAGCACGCCCGGGCGAACCGTCGCCATCTGCGGACGGAAACGCGGGCAGATGATCGTCGCCATCAGGTGGCCGCCGAACGCGGGTCGCGTCATCTTCAGGTTGCGGTCAGAGCGGTCCAGCGCGTCGATCTGCGCCTCCGGCAGCGTCGACGCTTCCTTCAGGAACGCCGCGTACTTCTCTACGTCTACGTCCAGATGCGTGCAGTCCGCGGTCAGGCCCGTGTGCAGACGCGCCGCGCAGCGCGGTCCCAGGTCTCGGCCGATGTTCGTCGCCGCGATCAGCATGATCTCCGGCTTCTTCTCCATTACCGTGTCGCAGATTACCTTCGCGTATGCGTCCGTCGTGTAGGTCTCCAGCAGCGGCGAATCCGCAATGTATACCTTGTCCGCTCCGTATGCGCCAAGCTCCTTGGCCATTCCGTCTACGTCCTTGCCCAGCAGCAGGCCGCACAGCTCTACGCCCATGTCGTCCGCCAGCTTGCGTCCCTCGCTCATCAGCTCAAGCACCGTCGGCTGCAGCTTGCCCTGGCGCTGCTCACAGAATACCCAAACCCCGCTGAAATCGGCCAGATTGGTGTTGTTAAATTCAGCCATTGTTCATTATTCCCCTTTCCTTTAGATGATGTGCTTCTTCAGAAGCTCCGCCGCGAGGGTCTCGCACGTCGCCTTGTCCGCGCCCTCAAGCATCTTGCCCTTGCCTTTCTGCGGCGGCGTAAACGACTTGAAGATGTTCGTCGGCGACCCCTTCAGACCGATCGTGGTGGGATCGATCAGCGGATCATCCTTCAGGGTGTTGTAATCATATACTTCCACCGGCTTGGCGTAGCAGTCCATGATCCCGCTCAGCGACATATAGCGCGGTGCGTTCAGTTCCTTAATGCACGTCAGCAGGCACGGCGTCTTCGCCTGGATGGTCATGTACCCGTCCTCCAGCATGCGCTTGACGGTTACCGTGTTGCCTTCCTTCTTGATGTCCGCCGCGTACGAAATCTGGGGTACGCCCAGCTTCTCCGCGATCTGCGAGCCTACCTGCGCCGTATCGCCGTCGATCGCCTGACGTCCGCAGAATACGATATCGTCGTCCTCAAGCCCGACCTTCTTTACTGCCGCCGCGAGAATCTGCGAGGTCGCAAACGTGTCCGATCCGCCGAACTCACGGGCCGATACCAGCACCGCCTCGTCCGCGCCGCGCGCCAGCAGCTCACGCAGCATGCCTTCCGCCGGCGGGGGGCCCATCGTGATTACCACGACCTTGCACCCCGTCTCATCCTTCAGCTTCAGCGCTGCTTCTACTGCGTTCAGGTCGTCCGGATTCGTGATCGTTTCCATCGACGCTCGGTTCAGCGTCCCGTCCGGATTCACCGCTACCTTGCCGGAGGTATCCGGAACCTGCTTTACACATACGATTGCTTTCATAGTCCTGTTCTCCTCCTTTTCTTA
>NZ_BAAGGY010000054.1:0-2756 GCF_054658635.1 Agathobaculum sp. TL06 | reverse complement strand
GGATAGGTAGAAAGCGAAGATAAGCTGTGATTTGCACTATTGAATATGAATTTTGCTCCGCAGGCAATCGAACAAAACTTACCAATTATCAACTTATCCTGGTTGATTGGGTACTGGTATAAAACGTTATTCTTCTCAAAATCCTTTGGCTCTCTGACAAAATCGTTATACATTGTGTAATCACCAATTATGATATTGGGATTGCTGATAACACTTTTTAAATAGACTGTTTCTTTGTCCTTTGAACGTGGATAAACTTTCTGTGGCATAACTGCTCCTTTCTTATTAGACAAACGGAAAAATGAATTTTCTGATATGCTCAAAGCGATTATTTTCCGCATAGTACACTGTATGTTCGTTTACGGAGTAAACAAATGAAACTCTGGTCGCCCATATGCCCACTTGCCGAACAGCATGAAGTAATGTAAATGCGTCGGGAACTGAAAATTCATTTTTACAGTTATCTAATAACTGCAAAGCCCGTTCATATTTGTCGTCACCCGACACAATAAAATCTCTCGTACTTTCTGGCTTCATCAAAGAATAATTCGTTATTAAGGAATACTTACTCTGTTCTTCCCTGTAACCAATTCCCGGTTCAATTACTAAAGTGCGTCCATGCACATCAGACAACATTGCTTGCATGGTCGCATCCGGCGCATAAACAATTTTCTTTGATTTAATAATTTGAAGAACCTCATCAAAGGAAATCTGAGCCTTGATAAACTGCTCTGTCAAATCGGCAATCGTCATACAGTTACTGCCGCTTTGATATGCTCCGGCAGAATTGCCATGCACATATAACAGCGTTCCTGCATTTCCGTTTTGATTTACCCCATGATAAGAATGATAAATTCCGTCCGGTCGCAAAATTCCAATATAGAAACGCTCTTTTTCTTTTATTACTTTATGCGTCCATACAGAAAGGTCAATGTCAAAATTAAAGCCTGTTATTATGTCGCTTCCGCGATAAACGAATCTGGTACACATAGTAGCCACCTTTCATAAAATCTTTGTATGCTTCGTTTTTATTTTACAGCCGTTCAGATGGACATTCTATATACTGTACGATACCGAAATGATTGGTATAAAATAAGAGGCTGCACTTGGCAGCCCCTTACGGTTACTTTTGATATATGATTTTCCGAACAGCATATAAAGACAAGCAATATTTTTCAGACAGACACTCCATAGAAATACCGCTTTGATATTCCTCTTTTATCCGCTGATTGCGTTGCGCTAATTCTTGACGATAGCCAGAAACTTCTCCCCAACGTTTTTGTTGTTCCTGTTCGATAGGAACGTAGATATATCCGCCTTGAACATAAGTTTGCAACTCTTTTACCAATGCGTCCGGAAGAATAACTTGTGCATTAAGATATTTCATGCGGGCTTCCTCCTTGATGTGATAGTCAAGTTGCAAAGCCAGCATTTTTATTTTGCGACTATTTTTTACTCCATGCAACCGTCGCAATCTACTGGCTTGCGACGGTTGCATGGAGAAAAGCTTTGTTTCTCTTTTGGGTGTTAATACACATACAAAATCACTTCTTTCTGTCTGACACAATAATCTAAGGCAAATACAGTTTAGCACATTCTTAATCCTATATCAATCTTGATTTTTTCGCGCTCTTTGATATTTTTGACCTGTTCTCCGTAGTAAGTAATTTAAAAAATTTTTTCAAAATCTTTGGCAAAATCGCTCTGTCCGGTGTAGTAGGTAGTGAAAGAAAAATTGAGAGGGTTTGGGAAACTTCCCAACAAGCAAAAATCGCCCGCTGTCGGCAGAC
Source organism: Agathobaculum sp. TL06 (assembly GCF_054658635.1). Lineage (NCBI taxonomy): Bacteria > Bacillati > Bacillota > Clostridia > Eubacteriales > Butyricicoccaceae > Agathobaculum > Agathobaculum sp. TL06. Next base: position 966 of record NZ_BAAGGY010000054.1, on the reverse strand, counting down.
AGAAAACGGACGATTTTACGGAAAGGGTACCCCGTTCCTATGCTTGCTGAGAAACTTTTCTTCTATCAAACTACGAAAAGACGGGAAAGGAATGGAAAAGAAACGAGATATTGAAAACAACGGATTTATGCCACAAAAGGGCAATCCTCTGCATGAAACAGTTACTTACAAAATCGGCGGCACAATTTTTGAAGTGTCAACGATTTGCGGTGGCTCTGAACCGCTTTATAGCAAAATGGAAAGGCTCATAAAAGCGGAATCCGGCAAAACGCCTACTGACAAAGAAAAAGAAGTCCGCTATAATGAAGATAGCAACCTGTTTGTCGGGCGTTCATTACAGGAGGAATGAACACATGACAACGACGAAAAACTATCCCGACAACATTACCGCTTTATATGCAAGGCTTTCTCAAGAGGACGCTTTAGACGGAGAGAGCAACAGCATAGCCAATCAAAAGAAAATTCTTTTGAAGTATGCAAAGGACAACGGTTTTCCTAATCCTACATTTTTCATTGATGACGGCGTTTCCGGTGTGACGTTTGACCGCCCCGGTTGGAATGAAATGATAAGGCTTTCGGAAGCCGGAAAGGTCAAAACGGTTATCGTCAAAGATATGTCCCGCATGGGGCGCGATTATCTGAAAGTCGGCTACTATACCGAGAGTTTCTTTGCGGAGCGTGACATTCGCTATATCGCAATCAACGACGGAGTAGACAGTGAAAAAGGCGATAATGAATTTACCCCTTTCCGTAATCTGTTCAATGATTTTTACGCACGCGATACAAGCAAGAAAATCCGCGCAGTCATGCGGTCAAAGGGCAATGCCGGAGAACATCTTTGTACCAATCCGCCCTATGGGTACAGGAAAGACCCAGACGACAAAAAGAAATGGATTGTAGATGAAGAAGCTGCCGCTGTGGTAAAGAAAATTTTTGATTTGTGTATTGCCGGAAAAGGACCCATGC
>NZ_BAAGGY010000053.1:0-3490 GCF_054658635.1 Agathobaculum sp. TL06 | reverse complement strand
AGGCGGGGATTCGGGCAAGCATCGCCCTGCTGGCGGAGCAGAACTACGAACGGCTGCTGGAACAGGAGCAGCTTGCCATCGGCTGGGGGGAGGTGAACGGCCGGTGAATACATCAAATCCCTCGTCCAGCCTCCACGGCTGGAACGACGCGCTGAAGTATCTGGCGCACTGCCCTCGTGGGATGCCTGGAACGCCAGGAAAAATCGCATGCGGGCGGTCGCGCAGCGACTACGGCAAATGAAAAATCGGTAAGGAGGAAAACACATGAAAAAAAGACTATTGGCAATCCTGCTGACGGCTTTGATGGTGGTGGGCATGGTCCCGCTTCAGGCCGCCGCGGCAGGCCCCCAGGACCAGACGGCATTGCCGTCGGACGGTGGGGAACTGACATCAGGCAGCTACTATTTGGCTGCCGATACCCAGTTGACAGCGGACCTCGTCATCCCCGAAGACGCTAAGGTGGCTCTGGAGCTTAACGGCCACACCCTGACAGGCAGCGGCAGCGGGAGCGTAATCACCGTGGCGGAGGGCGCGTCCCTTTCCATCACGGACAGCAGCACCGCCGGCACCGGTGTCATCACCGGCGGCAAAAGCAGCAGCGGCGGCGCAATCGCAAACCAGGGAACGCTCTCCATGACGGGCGGCACTGTTTCCGGCAACGAAGCCACAAATGCCGGCGGCGCCATCTATACAACGGGAGACATGACCCTGCAAAACGTCACCATTCGCGATAACAAAACGACGGGCGACAACAGCACCGGCGGCGGTATCAGCATTTCTGAGGACGCGAGTTCCACTCTGAATATTGCCATCACCTCCTGCGTTGTGGAGGGGAATACCTCCCATATGAAGGGCGGCGGCCTGGACTATCTCTCCCAAAACAATACTTCCACAAGTGAAATCACTATTGCGGGGACTGTCTTCCGGGCGAACGAAGCGTCTGGGACAGATCTTCCCGACGGCACCAAAGCCGCGGGTGTTGGCGGCGGCGCATCCCTGATGGGGGTCGTCACTTTGAGCGACTGCCAGTTCTTTGAAAATACGGCGCGCTCCGGCGGCGGATTGTCGATCTCCGGCCTTTCCGATAACGAAGGGGATATCACCATTGAAAACTGCGTGTTCCAGGAAAACGCGGCGGCGACAGGATCTCAACCTACCGAAATACCAGATACAGAGGGAGAAACTGTCCCGACTACCGGCATGGGCGGCGGCATTTATTCCCAGATGGGCAACTTCACCATCAAGGGCGGCTCTGTAACCAACAACACGGCGGCCTTAGGCGGCGGCGTCTGCGCGGCCGTCGCGGGCGTCACCCTCGCTGACGGCGGCGTGATCTGCAACAACACGGCCGAGGAGGGCGGCGACGATTTCTGCTTCCTGTATACATTCGGAGTATATACCAGCCAGCACAGCCTGACCCTGCCCTCCCCCGCCAGCTTTGACATTGACGGGGTGCAGCAGTGGTTTGAGGACGCGCCGGACATGCGCTACAAGGAAGACATGACCGGTGTGGCCAAGTATGACGGTTTTACAAATGAGACGGCCGACCACTATCTGAGCGCCGGACAGGTGTTCACCGTCACCTTTGACTCCAACGGCGGCAGCTATGTGGCGCCGGTGTTCGCCGCGCCCAACAAGACCATCGACCAGCCACAGGACCCCACTTATACGGGGTATATCTTCCAGGGCTGGCAGACCCAGGCGGGCGATTCCTTTGACTTTGAAACGGCCATTACCGAGGATATGACCCTTGTGGCCCAGTGGGAAACGGACCCTGCCTATGCGCTCTTTACGCTGACCTACGCCAACACGGACATACCTCCGGAAGAAGTCCGCAACGGAACCACTGTCACCCTGGCGGACAGGACCCCCACGAAAGAGGGCTTTGACTTTGCGGGCTGGTACGCGGACAAGGAGCTGACCACGCCTATTACCTCGGTGTACATGGACGGCCCCAAGACCGTTTACGCCAAATGGACAGAGAAGGTCGTGCCTGGCATTACCATCCATTTTGAGACCTACGGCGGCACGCCTGTTGAGGATATCTTTATCTCCTGGGAGGATTTTCAGGAGGCATATGAGGATGATGACGATGCGTTAAACACTTTCCTAAGTGCTCTACCCACAGCGGAGGATCCGGAGAAAGAGGGGTATGAATTCCTCTGGTGGACGTACAATTATGCAGATGAACTCTTACGCATGTTCCAAACCAGCCCCAGCGAAACAGTGCGGGAATCCTATGAAGAAACCAAAGCGCTGTTGGAAAAAGAAATTGCAGAATTTGAATCTCAAGCAGACAAGCTGTGGAGCCAATATCAAAACGACACTCTCGAGCAGGACATACAGGAATTCTTAGAGAATTTCGACTATGAAAACTCCCCGTTTAAAGATGAAGAAACCATTGTTAAGCTATGGGTGGAAAACCTTAGGAATACTTATAATGATATTATAGCAACAGGCACCGCATCTTCTGATACTCCCACACTGGTTTCCTTTACAATAGATGAGTTTTATGAACTGCAGGAATCTATGACGGGGAATCGTTTTGTATTGTCAGTCGGCAATCTGCCTTTCCCTGGAGAACAGTGGGCTTTCGGTCTTCCTTTAGAATGCTACTATCAAGGCCACGACGTCACCGTGACCCTGCGCGCTAAGTACTGGAACCCTGAAACCGGCGAGATCGCCACCCCCTACACCCTGACCTACGACGCCAACGGCGGCCAGAACGCCCCCGCGTCTGTGCAGCTGGTGCCGGGCGCCGCGACTCTGTCGGAACAGGCGCCCACGCGGGAGGGCTATACCTTTGCCGGCTGGAACACCCAGCAGGACGGCAGCGGCACGACGTATCAGGCGGGCGGGGCTTTCACCATGCCCAAGGAGGACGTCACCCTTTATGCCCAGTGGGCGGCGGGTACCGTCACCCTCACCCCGCAGGACATGACGGCCTACACCGGCGGCGACTCCATCAGCGATGACCCGTTCCCCTCCGTGCGGTATGCGATTACCGGCGTGGAATCGACTGCCATTCCAGACCTGGAGTTTACTGTGGGCGGGAATACCTGCAAGCCGAAACAGGCAGGCAGCTACTGGCTGCTGTCCGGCGTTGAGAACACCTTTACCCCCGTGGTAAGCCAGAAGACCCGCGCTGCTGGCGAGTATGAGAATGACGGACTTGCCGGCGAGTATACCATCGGCGTGGAAAACGATGATACGCTCACGGTGAAGGGTGCGGACGATAAACAGTACGCCGTAAAGGTAGCGGATGGCGAGGAGGCCGGCATTTTGACGGTGCGCAACGTGTCCGACCCTAACGCGGTGCTGGAAGATAAGATGGATATTGCCCAGGAGGTCGTTTCCAGCGAGAGCCAAGTGGACACCAGCAAGGGCGCGGTGGCCGTGATCGAGAACGGCGCGACCTACTACACCAACGGCAAAAAGGCCAATCTGGGCGTACTCGGCACCAGCTCGGCCGCGCCCACTTCCGGCGAAC
>NZ_BAAGGY010000052.1:0-3894 GCF_054658635.1 Agathobaculum sp. TL06 | reverse complement strand
GTTCGCAAAGAGCAGGGCAATCTGTTCGCCGGAAGTGGGCGCGGCCGAGCTGGTGCCGAGTACGCCCAGATTGGCCTTTTTGCCGTTGGTGTAGTAGGTCGCGCCGTTCTCGATCACGGCCACCGCGCCCTTGCTGGTGTCCACTTGGCTTTCGCTGGAAACGACCTCTTGGGCAATATCCATCTTATCTTCCAGCACCGCGTTAGGGTCGGAGACGTTGCGCACCGTCAAAATGCCGGCCTCCTCGCCATCCGCTACCTTTACGGCGTACTGTTTATCGTCCGCACCCTTTACCGTGAGCGTATCATCGTTTTCCACGCCGATGGTGTACTCGCCGGCAAGTCCGTCATTCTCATACTCGCCAGCAGCGCGGGTCTTCTGGCTTACCACGGGGGTAAAGGTGTTCTCAACGCCGGACAGCAGCCAGTAGCTGCCTGCCTGTTCTGGTTTGCAGGTATTCCCGTCCACAGTAAACTCCAGGTCTGGAATGGCAGTTGATTCCACGCCGGTAATCGCATACCGCACGGAGGGGAACGGGTCATCGCTGATGGAGTCGCCGCCGGTGTAGGCCGTCATGTCCTGCGGGGTGAGGATGACGGTGACTTCTTCCGGCATTAAAATCAGCAGATTGCTGTCGCTTTCTGACCGGATGATGTAATATCCGGCGTCGTTGCTCTGGAATACCGCGAAGTCGTCGTCCGTGATGGTATACTCGCCCTTTCCATCGGCGATCACCCGCCACTTCTGAGGGTTCTCAACATTGACGCGGATATTGCTGCCCGCCAGTGTCCCGGCTACCTTCAGGCGCGCGTCATAGGGAAGTGCGGCACCGCTGACCGGTGACGTCCAGAATCCGTTATAGGCATTTTCATCAAGACCCTGATATTGGTTTTTCATATTGAGCTCCACCAAAGCCTCCATCAACTCATCCATGGGGCCGGTGTAGGATTCTCCGCTGCTGATCAAGCCGCAGGCAAGCGCTGCCCTGTCGATATCCTCTTGATCCGCATTTGCTATTTCCAGACGGACATATACTTCAAAATATGCTTTATACAGCCCTTTGTGCAGCGCGCTGAACTCCTCAAATGAGGGAACAAAATCGTAATACTGCCGGTACTGATTGATCAGTTGGTCGATTGCTTGAATGGGATATGTTACGGAATATATATCCCTAATAGTTTCGAAATACAAGTCTTCCAACTCGTCCCGCTCTACTTCATCCTTTGCCTGGATCACTCCCAGGCTGACCAAAGCCTCTTTCAGCTCCTCATCGGACAGTTTTCCGATTTGTTCTTGAAGTTGAGGGATAATCGCCTTTTCAATGTAGTCCGCCGTAGTTGCGGCAATAAAATCCTCCAGACCTTTTATACTGTTGCTTACACCAGGATCTGTCACAGCCATTTCCGGGTTTTGGCGCAGGTACAAGTCGCTGGCCGCGCCTGTATCATCCGTATTTCCTGCGATGTTGACGACACCTTGGATTGTGGCGTCTACATCCCAGCCCAGGAACATACCGCCGCCGCACGCTGTTGCTGTATTCCCAGTGATCGTGCCGCCCTGCAGATTCACTTTGCAGGGTATGGGCGTTCTTCCAGCAGAAATATAAGCGGAAAAAATGTCCAGGACCTCCGCAGCCCCTGCCACATAGATTCCGCCGCCAGAGGGGGCGCGGTTTCCGGAAATAGTCCCGCCCTCTACCGTAAGGGTGATTTTTTGTGATTCGCTGATGGTGCCGCTGGTTGCTGTCAATTTCTGATTGAGTAACACGATCCCGCCGCCAGCGCTGGACGCCTCATTATTGGAGATAACGGCGGATTCTTTAATAGTGAGGTTTCCGCGATCTAAAGACCCGATGCCACCGCCAAACGCACCCTTGTTTCCACTGATGGTCCCCTCAATGGTCACTGTCCTGGCTTCATTATATACCGCGTTATTCACGTGCGAACTTAATACGCCGCCGGTAAATGCTCCGCTGCAATTTAGGACCTTGGCATCCTGTCCTATGCTGATGTTTTCAGTTCCGATCAAACCTCCTGTGGGATAAAAACCAGATACCGCGTTCCAACTCGCTCCCGTTGCGGTACAGTTCTGAATCGTGGCTTGGTCGGTCATACTTACATCGCCACGCTGCGAATAACAACCACCCACGAACTTGCCTTGGCACGAGTCAATGAGGGCGTTATCCTTTATTGTGACACCATCATTTCCATAACCATGTATTCCTCCAACCCCATCTTCGTTTGTTGCTGTGCAGTTGGCAATTTTGGCGTTGCCTTGCAGTATGAGCGTACCCCAAGAATCAGCTCCTCCGACATCGCCCGCTTCATTATCGTGAATATATGCAGTTCCGCCAATGGTAAGTGTTCTCCCCATATACACGGAGGAAACAGTTGCCACCTCGGATACATTCCCGAAAATTTCTCCGCCTTCCATGACAAATGGTACGCCGGAAATGGCATATTTGCCGTAATTCCCTGTAATTTGGCCGCCGTACATCGTTACTTTGGGCAGCGTACGGCTTTTCGGTTCGCCTATTGTAGAAACCGTACAGCCGGTCAGGACTATGCCATCCCGGAGCACAACACCATGGGGGCTGGTTTCTGAGCCAGTCCCGTAGTAATTTGAAACAATGGTGGTATTGGCCTGCTTTGCTCCGTCAAATGTCAACAGGCCTTTTGACATATTATCCTGTCCCAGAGTTAGGACACTGGTTCCTGTGGTCACGGAACTCAATGTATCCAACTCAAACATTGAGTCCTCCGTTTCCATAGGCATGGCGGTAACAGTGACCGGGTTCCCCTCTTGAGCAATAATGGTAATTTCCGCACTGATTAAAATGTTGTTTGCCCCGGCCAAACCGCTGCTCACCACGGTAATGGTACCGCCGCCGGCTTCGTTCAGGGCCTCCACGGCTTCGGACAGAGTGACCGGGCTTTCGGACTGAACGGTGCCATCGGTGCTCACATAGGTGCAGGTGGCGTTCTCCGTGGGCAGTTCGTCCGGGATGGGCGCGGTCATTTGATTCTGTTCGTCAACCAGCGCCTGGACCGCCGACAGCAGAGCTGCCAGTTTTTCCGCCAAAGCCGCATCAACAGCAGCGCGGTCCTCCTCGCTGAGCGCGTCGTAGGCGGCCTGGGCCGCAAACACGTCCGCCGCATGGTCCAGCGTCACATCCTCCGCGTCGGGCAGGGCCGCGATCAGCGCCTCCGCCTGCTTTGCAGCCGCGGAAGACTCGGGGGCATTGTCGTCCCCGTTTTCCCCGCCGTCGGGCAGGACGCAGTCGCCCTCATGGCCCTCGGCCAGCGTGCAGCCTTCCGTTTTGGTGCAGGCCGCAAAGACCTCCCCATCATCGGCAGGTGCGGGATCTATGTAGCCGCACTGCGTGTAATCGGTCCCGCAGACCGGGCAAAGTTCATTAAAATCCTCCTCGGTGCATGCTGCCTCGCAGATACACTCCGCCTCTGGCAGTTGCCCGTCGGTCGGTTCTGGCCCTTCCGCAAGGGCCGTCGGCAGCATGGACAAAATCATGACCACCGACAGCAGGGTTGCCAATATTCGTTTTCTCATGTCGTTTGTTTCCTCCTGATGATTGATGTACACCATCCCTTGGGGCGGATCGCTCCAAGGGTGATTGCCTGCATTATGAGCAGTTCAGCATAGAAAGCAGCCGCTCACGGGCGGCTGGGGCTGTTCCTTCCGGCGGCGCCTGTGCCAGATAGACCAGCGCGTCGTTCCAGCCGTGACGGCGGGACGAGGGATTTGATGTATTCACCGGCCGTTCACCTCCCCCCAGCCGATGGCAAGCTGCTCCTGTTCCAGCAGCCGTTCGTAGTTCTGCTCCGCCAGCAGGGCGATGCTTGCCCGAATCCCCGCCTGCGTGGCCTGATATAATTT
>NZ_BAAGGY010000051.1:0-4449 GCF_054658635.1 Agathobaculum sp. TL06 | reverse complement strand
ACTTGGTCTCTCCGCCAACCGTCAGGCGGCAGCCGCCGCACATGCCCGTGCCGTCCACCATGATCGTGTTCATGGAAACAATGGTCTTGATGCCATAGGGGCGGGTGGTTTCCGCTACGAACTTCATCATAATCATCGGCCCGATGGCGATGACCGCGTCGTACTGGTTGCCCGCCTCGATCAGCTCTTTCAGGACTTCGGTGACAAGCGCCTTGCGGCCGTTTGAGCCGTCGTCCGTGACAACATAAAGGTTGGTGGATGCGGCCTTCATCTCGTCCTCGAGGATAATGATATCCTTGTTGCGGAAGCCGGCGATCAGGTCGACCTCGCAGCCCATCTCATGCAGCTTTTTCGCCTGCGGGTAGGCGATGGCACAGCCCAGGCCGCCGCCGACAACAGCGACTTTCTTCAGGCCCTCAAGCTCGCTCGCTTTGCCCAGAGGACCGACGAAATCGTGCAGGCAGTCGCCCACGTTCAACTGGCCGAGGGCCATTGTCGTCGCGCCGACCTCCTGGAAAATAATCGTGATCGTACCCTTTTCGCGGTCATATTCCGCGATCGTCAGCGGGATCCGCTCTCCGTCCTCGGTCACACGCAGGATGATGAACTGACCAGGTTCCGCCTTGCGCGCGACATGAGGCGCTTCTATTACCATCAGCTTTGTGTTGGCATTCAGCGTCTTTTTTTCTAAGATCTGATACACTCTTTAAGTACCTCCTTGCGTTAAATCGCATCGAACAGTATTATTATACTGTTTATGCGGTGGGAACGCAAGTATAAATAAGGACACATAATCGGTTGTTTTGACCAAATTATACAATCCGATTCAGTAATTGAGTACAATATAGTCGCCGGATACATACCCTTCGTATTGATCGTAGCGCACAACGTACCACCCGTTATATTGTCCAAGCACAAAAACCTGTGCGCCGTTGGGCGCTTTGCCGATAACAGGCGCGGAAAGGGAGGGAGCGGAACGGATGTTCAGGTTGCCGGAGGATACCTCCACGGTGGCGGTTTGGATCGGCTGCGGCTCGACAAAGGGGATTTTGAAGTACTCTGTCAGGGAAAGGACAACGTTTCGGGCGATTTCATCGATGTGATTGCGGATCCATTCCGCGTCCATGGGATTGTCGTGGTAGGCGAATTCGATGAGGACGGAGGGGGCGCGGGTGCGCGTGACCTCGCCGAGCGAGGTGGTCGGCCGAGCGGTAACGTCGTCGGGGTTGGGATAGAGGGCTTTCAGGCCGGAAGCGATGGTCTGCGCGATCTCTTCGCTGCGCAGGGAGTCGGGATAATAATAAACATCCGTGCCGCGAAGCTGACCGGACAGATTGACAGGCGCAGCATTGGAATGCAGGGCGATATGCGCGTCGTAATTGCCCTCGTTGGACGCGCGGATGGAGGAGGCGGCTGTCATTTCCGGAGTGTTGCGCGTGAATTCAATGCCGGAAGCGGTCAGGTAGGGCGCCATTGCATCCGCGATCTGGTTCATATAATACTCTTCGCTGCCATGCCCATCATAATAGAGGTTGTATTCCTGGGTTGAGGGAGATAAATAGATACTCGGCATAATAGGACCTCCAAACAGGATTTTGTCGCTGTCAGACTATGCCGCCGCGCGGAGATTGGTCACCATGAACGATATAATAAAAAAGAATGGGCGTTTTTCAGCGGTTTTCCCTGTTTTTTGTATTGCATTTTTAAACGCGGCACTGTATAATATATCTTGTTTGAAATGTTCGGCTGCCCAAACGGCCGAAATAAGGAGGAGAAAGAAGCAATGAAGAAATTTTCGATTGCAATGCTGAGCATGGTGCTGGCCGGCTCTCTGCTGCTGAGCGGCTGCGGCGGCGGCAATACCGACACCCAGCAGAATGAGGATAGCAACACGGACGCGGCCGCGACTGACAGCACGGATACGGCGGATGGCGGCGTGCTGCGCATGGGTACCAACGCAACCTTCCCGCCGTATGAGTTTACCGATGAAAACGGCGAAGTTGCAGGCATTGACGCGGAAATCGCTGCGGCGGTTGCCGAGAAACTCGGCATGGAGCTTGATATCACCGATATGGCGTTTGAATCGCTGATTCCGGCGCTGCAGGCTGGTACGATTGATATTGTCCTGGCTGGCATGACGGTGGATCCGGAGCGTGCGGAGCAGGTGAATTTCACGGATTCCTACGCGACCGGCGTACAGGTGGTTATCATTCCGGAAAGTTCGGATATCGCACCGGTAGAGCAGGAGGATGGCTCGATGGCGGTAGACCTGACCGGTAAGACCATCGGCGTGCAGACCGGTACGACCGGCGACCTGTACTGCACCGACGAATACGGTCAGGAGAACGTCAAGCAGTTTGATAACGGCCCGCTTGCGGTGGCCGCGCTGGTCAACGGCCAGATCGACTGCGTAGTTATCGATCAGGAGCCGGCAAAGAATTATGTGGCGGCTAACGAGGGGCTCAAGATCCTGGATACCGCATACGCGAACGAGAATTACGCGGCGGCGATCAGCAAGGACAACACGGAATTGCTGGAGCAGGTAAACGCGGCGATGCAGGAGCTGAAAGACGATGGTACGCTTCAGTCCATCATCGACAAGTACATCCCGGCGGATGGCGAGTAATTGATTGGGTTATGAATGAAAGGGGACGGCGCGCGCCGCCCCTTTTCGCTCGATTATGAGAAATAGAAAGGGGATAGGCTGTGGTAACGCTCACATTGTCAAACTGGCTGGAAACCGCGCCTGACTGGATTCTCTCGCTTCCGGAAAATCTGCAACGGCTGCTGTTTCAGCTTTACCAGACCTTTATTTACCAGGAGCGCTGGACCTGGTTTGCCCAAGGCCTGCGTATCACATTTATCGTAACGATCGGCGCGCTGATTTTGGGTATCATCATCGGTCTGCTGGTTGCCATGATCCGCACGGCGCACGATTCCCAGCGGATGGGAAAGCACAATCCGGTGCTGGGCGTGCTGAACGCATTGTGCAAGGTATATCTGGCCGTAATCCGCGGTACGCCGATGATGGTTCAGCTTTTAATCAGTTGTTTTGTCATCATGGTGCCGAAGGATGACTTCGGCAGCCTGATATGCGGTATTGTGACGCTGGGCATCAACTCGGGCGCTTATGTTGCGGAGATCGCGCGAAGCGGCCTGATGTCGATCAGCGCCGGCCAAATGGAGGCAGGGCGCTCGCTTGGCCTGAATTACGGCAAAACGATGCGCTACATCATCATCCCGCAGGCCATTAAAAATATCCTGCCTGCGCTGGGCAACGAGATGATCACCCTGCTCAAGGATACCTCGCTGGTTTCGGTCATTATGCTGCGCGACGTGACCAAGCAGGCGCAGAATATCGTTGCCAATACTTATCAGCCCTTTGTGCCGTATGTCAGCCTGGCGGTCATTTATCTGGTGATCGTCCTGATTCTGACCAAGCTGCTCGGTATTTTGGAAAGGAGGCTGCGCGCAAGTGATCGACGTTAAAAACCTGTGCAAGTCCTTTGGGGACCATCAGGTGCTCAAGGGCGTCAACGAGCATATCGAAAAGGGAGAAAAGGTCGTTATTATCGGACCGTCGGGGTCCGGCAAATCCACTTTTCTGCGCTGCCTCAACCTGTTGGAGGAGCCTACCAGCGGCGATATCATTTTTGAAGGGCAGAATATCACCAGCAAGGTGACCGATATCAATTTGATCCGCCGCAAGATGGGCATGGTGTTCCAGCAGTTCAACCTGTTTCCTCATCTGACCGTGCGTGAGAATATTAAGCTGGCGCCGGTCAAGCTCAAGATCATGACAGAGGACGAGGCGGACAAGCGCGCGATACAGCTTTTGGAGCGCGTCGGCCTGCCGGATAAGGCGGACAGCTATCCGGTGCAGCTATCCGGCGGGCAGCAGCAGCGTATCGCAATCGCCCGCGCGCTGGCAATGAATCCGGATGTGATGCTGTTTGACGAGCCTACCTCCGCACTGGATCCCGAAATGGTCGGTGAAGTGCTGGAGATCATGAAAGAGCTTGCGGACGACGGCATGACCATGGTTGTGGTTACACACGAAATGGGATTTGCACGCGAAGTCGGCACCCGTGTGCTGTTTATGGATGGGGGAAACATTGTGGAGCAGAACGAGCCGCACGCTTTTTTCACCAACCCGAAGCATCCTCGGCTGAAAGATTTCCTGTCCAAAGTATTATAAAAAACGGGGTACAGCAAAACGCGCACACCTATAAGGAAGCAATTTCAATATCGCAGGGCGGCATAGTCAAAAGGCTATGCCGTTCTGCTTTTTCTTTGTCGTTCAATGGTCTGTTTGTCCTCGCCCTGTTCCAGTTCCCCGATAAAGTTCCAGACAATTTCAATCTTCTGTCTGCGGTGTCCGCTGGACTTATCCGGCGCGTGAACAATGATTTTCTTTACAAACTCATTGACGATAGCAGGCGTTAATTC
>NZ_BAAGGY010000050.1:0-4579 GCF_054658635.1 Agathobaculum sp. TL06 | reverse complement strand
GCCGAAAAAATACCGATTGAAAAAAACATGAAAGAAACATTGGTTTTAGAGTTACGAGAAAGAGGCTTGCTCAAAAAGCCTTAGGTAGAAAAATTTCCCCTTAATTATTTAAAGCACCTTTATTTGTGGCGATTTTTCAATAAATATTCTATGTATTTCCCCCTTCTCTAAATGAGGAGGGGGCTTTTTTGCCCTTTTTTGAATTCATCACTTGACATTGTGGTAAAGAGCTTATGAGCCAGGACGAAATCGCAACGATGGACGGAGGCAAGTGTATTTTGCAGGTGCGCGGCGTAAGGCCGTTTTTCAGTGAGAAATACGACATTACCCGCCATCCCCGCTATAAATACCTTTCCGACGCCGATAAGAAAAACACCTTTGACGTGGACAGATACTTGTCGTCCCTGCGCCGGAAAAAGCGGCGCGTGGTGTCGGAGGATGAAACCTTTGAGCTTTACGACATTGACCTGTCGGATGAAAATGCAGCCGCCCAATAAGGCGGCGGACAAAGAAAGGAGCCTGACCTATGAAACACTCGGACAAAATTACATTTGAGGAATACTTCCAGTCTGTGCAGACCGCTTTTCGCGGCGTAATCTCCGCTTGCGTTGCTTTGCGGTGGATGATCGAACACGATTTTGAACTGCCTGACGACGACGCCTTAAAGCAAATGGAGGCGGAAGTAGACCTTGAAATGTGTGACGCATGGGCGGAAATCTATGTGACTGCCCTGCGGGAATGGCTGGGCGGCCAATAACTCCGGGCCGCCTGCGGATTGTGACGTGCTGCTGGAAAATGACCGGCAGCTTTTTTTGAAACCAAACAACATCACAATCTGAATTTATGGAGGTAATTTATGGATTTTTTCAATTCTGCTGTTGACGTTTTACAGACGATCGTTGTGGGCCTCGGCGGTGCGCTTTGCGTATGGGGAGGCGTCAATCTGTTGGAGGGGTACGGGCAAGACAACCCGGCCTCCAATGCTCATGTGTCATAAAGAAACACACAAGAGATTGATAGACAGCAGCCTACTATTCCGTAAATTTTGTTTCAGGACTTTCTTTTTCAATGCCGATATGCTATAATATTTCTATTCCAAGTAAGGAGTTAAAAATATGCGGCAAGGTATTCTTAATTAACTATAATCAAATAGTGGGAACAAAGAATTGTAACCGTCCCTTGCAAGGGGCTTAGTTTTTTGTACCCTTTTTAATTGGAGTTTTAACAACTAAAAATGACATTAGCAGTAATCTGGACACATTTCCTGTTAAAGCTCATACGTGGGCAGTTTTTCCAAATGAAGGAATCTTCCCGTTTACTTTGCAGGATACAATGGCAAGAATCTACTCCGAATGGTTTATGACGGCAGATTATGAACTGGCAGAGCCGTTTTCTTTCTCTTTTACAAAAATGGACGACAAAAAGCCCAACTACGCATACAGTGAAATTTGGATTCCAGTAACAAAAAAAGAATAAGCAATTACACTCAAATAGGAAAGCCAGCCGAGCCAGCGGGCAGTCAAGATAAACGGCGCATATGCGCCGCTGTTGACAGCCCCGCCCGCCTTTGCTGGTAGGCAATCAAGGGGCGACAGCAAGGGGTGCTGCCGCCCTCTGATATTATAAATGAAACCCGTCAACCATACAACGCCCTATGTGGGAGAAAGGGGGAATCATCTATGCCTTGCACAGAAGCATACAAAGAACACATCATGTACACGTTCAATGGCTTTGCAAGACCGTCATACACTATGCGGCTATCAACGCATGGCGTGACAGGAGCAGACGGCGGCAAAAAGAAATATCCCTTGAATACCTCACAGAAGAAAAGTTTTACCCTTTAGGCACAACAGACGAATATTTTGAAGCACCCCATGAAGAACACCCTATAACGATATGCGGTCAGGCAGTTATCCTCACCAATGGAAAACTTGCCGCCGTCCTGTTATCCCTGCCACAGAAAAACCGGGAAATCATTTTCCCTTATTTTTTCAAAAATGGGCTTACAATGGGTGAAAAATTCGAAAACCAAAGTATGATGAGGCAGGTATTGAAATGAAAGTTGTTTCTATATTAAATAAAAATAATGATTACCAGAGATTTGAAGTATTGAAGCATAATCGAAATAAAAGATATAAATATAATCAATTTATTGTTGAAGGCGTAAGAAGTTTAAATGAAGCGGTTAAAAATAACTGGAAGATTATTTCTTTTATTTATGACAAGAATAATCTGTCAGGCTGGGCAAAACATATGATAGAAACAGTAAAAACAGAAGTCAATTATACTCTTACGGCACAGTTGCTAAAGGAATTAAGTGGAAAAGAAGAAACTTCTGAATTATTGGCTATTATTGAAATGAGGGAAGACAGGTTAGAAAATGTTGCGTTATCTTCCAATCCATTTATTGTGTTATTTGACAGGCCCTCTAATAAAGGAAATTTAGGTACGATGATACGTTCATGTGATGCGTTGGGAGTAGATATGTTGATAATTACTGGACATGCGGTTGATTTGTATGAGCCTGATGTAATTGTTTCGGCGATGGGTTCTTTTTTCAATCTTCCGGTGATTCGAATCATTCACAATGAGGATTTATATAAATTCGTTGAAAGCCTTAGAATAAAATACCCTGGCTTTAAGATCATAGGCACAACAGCCCACCACGAAAAGCCTATCTATCATGAGGACTTGAAAACCCCGGTTATGTTAATGATGGGAAATGAAACCATGGGATTAAATAAGGCATTTAAGGAATATTGTGATGTTTTATGTACGATTCCTATGGCTGAAGATTCCTATGCCAGTTCTTTCAATGTCAGTTGTGCTGCATCTATAATGATGTATGAAATAGTAAGACAACGAATGAATTAGACAGCATAACCCTTTTGAGAGTGAGCCAGAGAAAAGGGAGGAGCAGGCGTTCTACCTCAAAAGTCTGCAAATAAAAAAAGAATAAGCAATTACACTCAAATGGCAAAGCCAGCCGAGCCAGTCAACAGTCAAGATGAACGGCGCATATGCGCCGCCGTTGACAGCCCCGCCCGCCTTTGCAGATAGGCAATCAAGGGGCGACAGCAAGGAGTGCTGCCGCCCCGCACTATTATTCAGAGAGGGGGAATTTCCATGACCGAAGATGAAGCCTACAAAGTGCATATCCAGTACACATTCAATGCCTTTTGCAAGATTGTCATTCGTCACGCAGCCATAGATATAATCTTAAAGCTGCGCCGGAGGTGGGAACGGGAAGTTTCTCTTGACTATCTGATGAATGAGAAGTTTGTCCAGCTTGCCGAACCGGAGCAGCTTGAAGAATATCTTTTTACCGCCTGCGGCCAGACCGCCGTTCTGTACCATGCGGAACTTGCCGCCGCCCTTGCCCTCTTGCCGGAGCAGACACAGGAAGAGATTTTCCGTTACTATTTCCTGCGCCAGCCGCAGCGAGTGATCGGCGTACATATTGGCCGGACACGCAGCACAGCGGGGCGGCATATCCAGCTTGCCTTGCAGCGGCTACGGCGGCTCATGGAGGGAAAAGACCATGAGTAAACTTCTCCCCTATGAAACAATCGTCAAAGCCCATGAGGGCGACCCGGACGCAATCGACACCGTCCTTTCCCACTATGCCGGATATATCCGCTACTTTTCCAAAGTACACGGTCAGGTTAACGCCGAGGTTGAGGAATATGTGAAGCAGCAGCTAATCTCCGCACTATTCAAGTTTCGCTTTGACCGATAAGCCCCAAAACTGAATACCAGCCGCCCACCAGCGGCCAGTGAAAGCAGTAAGTCTGAAAAAGATTTGCTGCTTTTTTTGTTGTCCATTTGGCAAAATCGCAAAGTCACCCGTAGTAGGTAGGTGAAGCCAGAAAAAGCTGCCTGCTCCGTTTGGCAAATTTCAAAACGCAGTGTTGTAGGGAGTGAAAGGAAAAATTCTCTGCCCCGTAGGTTGCCAAAATCCTGTTTCCCGGATTACTAAGGCAAAAGAAAATTTGAAAAATCCCCGGACAGCGGGTAGCTGGCGGCCTTTTGAATGTATCTTTGGCGAAAGAAAAAAAAGACCGCGCACAGCGGGCTGAAAGCCCCGCCCCGTTCGCTCTATGTACGGAAAAGCCCGGACAGGGGCAGTCTGCGGCTTACTAAGAGCAAGTTTCTACCACGGTGCCAAAATCCGCAATTCTGCGGTTTTGCCCCTCGCGGGAAACTTGTTGGGGAGTGCCTTCCCCAAACCCTGCTATACGCCCTTACGGGCGAAAAAGCTGAAAACAGTTTTTGTTATTTTCCAAAAAGTTGCCCAATGGGAGGTATAGAGGGATTTTTCTGCCGAAATGCAAAAAAAAGTTTTTGTAATTTCCCGAAAAGTTAAGCAATGGGAGGAGTGAGAGGAAATTTTCTCCGCCCAAAATCCGAAAAAAGTCAGCAATAAGAATAGTGAGAGGAGGTTTTCAGCCTATGCGAAAGAAATACAACACGCCCCACCGCAGCCGCGTTGTGAAAACCCGGCTGTCCGAAGATGAATACGCCGACTTCACAGCGCGGCTTGCGCCCTATGGTATCAGCCAGTCGGAATTTCTCCGGC
>NZ_BAAGGY010000049.1:0-4769 GCF_054658635.1 Agathobaculum sp. TL06 | reverse complement strand
TAGGCGCGGCCTCACAAGGGTATCTTCAAAAATTAAGGGAAGGCAGGTATTGCGGCAGCAATACCTGCCTCTCTTATGCGCTTTTTGCGGCATTTAGGGAACCAACCACACCAATATCGGTGTAGTGGATCTCCACGGTTTGCCTGACATGCTTGGACCACTTCACGTCCTTCTCATGCACCACGATCTTCTCAATGAACAGCCGCAGCAGTTCCGGCGTCAGTTCCAAGATATCAGTATAGCGTTTCGCCTTGGCAATGAAACTGTCCGTACCAGAAACCGTTGCTTTTAGTTTCTCAACCGTCCGTTCTTTTTGGGGGATAGCGGTCTTTAACTGTTCCTGTTCCGCAACATAACTGGCAGACAGCGATTGGAACTGTTCCACCGTGATGCGTCCAAGCACGGAATCCTCATACAGCCGCTTGAAGATGGCTTCCAGTTCCGCGCTCCGCTTTTGCATGTTGGATAGTTCCAATTCCTGCCTGCGGATCTCCCGCCGGAGCTCTGCAGACTGGCGGTCGCAGATGTAAGCGGCAAACGCCTGTGTCTGCCCCCGTGCCAGCGCCGTCACGCGCCGGATGTCCTCCAGCACGATCTCGTCCAGAACACATTCCCGTATGTAGTGGGCCGTGCAGACCTCGCCCCCCTCTTTCTTATAGGTGCGGCAGGTGAAATTGTTTTGCGTCGGTTTCATCGTGTGCGCCCAGTGGAGGACCATCGTTGCCCCGCAGTCAGCACAAACTACCATACCGGAGTATTTGTTCTGCTCACCCATGTTGGTGCGCCTGCGTTTGTGCTGCCGCACCCTCTGGACGATGTCCCAGGTCTCCCTGTCGATGATGGCCTCATGACTGCCCTCGACCACCATACACTCCTCGCGGGGATGCTCCACCTTGCGCTTGTCTTTGTAGGACTTTGTGCTGTACTTCATGTTGACCGTGTTGCCGATGTAGAGTTCATTCTCCAGCATATCCGCCACCGTATCACTGTTCCAGTTATATGGCTTGTCCAGATCCAGCCCCATGTGGGTAGTGCCAAACCGCTGGTAGGCGTACATAGCCGGACAAAGCACCTGTTCACCTTTCAGGATGCGGGCGATCTGACTGGGGCCGTTCCCAGCGGCACAAAGGGCGAAGATGCGGCGCACCACGGCGGCGGCCTCCTCGTCCACGATGAGTCTGCCTTTGGCCTCCTCATCCTTTTTATAGCCGTAAGGCGCCCGTGTCCCAAGCCGCTCCCCACGCTGGGCCTTTGCCCGCTGCACCGCCCGGATCTTCCGGCTGGTGTCCCGCACGAACCACTCGTTGAACAGGTTCTTAAAGGGCATCAGGTCGTTGCTCTCGGCATTCTCCGTGTCCACGTTGTCATTGATGGCGATATAACGCACCCCAAACTGCGGGAACCGTTCCTCGATGTAAAGCCCGGTGTGCAGTTGGTTGCGGCCCAGACGGCTGAGATCTTTGGTGATGATGATCCCGATCTTCCCGTCCTCCATGTCAGCCATCATGCGCTGGAAATCCGGCCGGTTGAAACTGGCCCCAGAGTACCCGTCATCCACATAGAACTGCGGGTCAGGAAAGTGATGGTCGATAGCGTACTGTTCCAATATTCTCTTTTGGTTTTGGATACTGTTGGATTCCCCGTCCAGCCCGTCATCCTGACTTAAGCGGCAGTACAGGGCAGTGATCCTCACTTGGTTTGACTGTTTCATGCAAGCCTCCTTATTCTCCGTCAAACCGTTCAGAGCTTGTGTCATGTTAACTCTGAATGGGCAGAAAGTCCACCCTTTCAGGCGCACTGTTTCTCTTTTTTCAGTTCCATGTCGATGAGCGTTTTCAGTTTATCCTCCGGCGTGCATTTCCCATCTTCGGGAAAGACCGAAACCACATGGATCAGCCGGCCGTGACTCAACTGGTCGCGCTCCACACGGATAGATTTTTGTATGAACTTGTCTTTGGGCATGACGTCCCTCCTGGTTCAAAGTAAGAGGAGTCCAGCCTGTTACGCCCATGAAACGAAATACCTCTCCATATCCCTCCCGAAAAAAATGCCCAAGTGAATACCCAAACCAAGAAAAAAGAACACAGGGTGTCCCCAGGCGGGGACATCCTGTGTTCTTTTCGCAAGGAAATAGAAAGATTTGCGGCGCAAGGGTATTCATGAAGCGGATTTTTCGGGAGGGTAGTAGAGGGAGATTTTGTTTCCCAAATCTAACATGAAGGAGAGGAACCGATGAAAAACACCGGGATCACCTACAGCAGCACGGAACGGACGCCCGCTGTCCTGTCGGAGCTGGAGGGGCTGCTGCCGCTGTTGACGGAGGAGCAGTTCAACGCGCTGGAACGGGACATCCTGCAAAACGGCTGTTATGCGCCGGTCATCGTCAATGAAGATCTGGTGGTCATAGACGGCCACAACCGCAAGAGGATCTGCGAACAGCACGGCCTGCTGTACCAGATGGCGGTGTTCGCCTTCGACGATCTGCTGGAGGCCAAGCAGTGGGCGCTAGATACCCAGAAGGGCCGGCGCAACCTGGACAAGTGGGAGCTGGGCAAGATCGCCCTGAGACTCAAGCCGGAGATCGAGGCAAGGGCAAAGGCGAATATGTCCGCGGGCGGGCAGGCATTCAGACCCAGCGAGGAAGGTTCGGCAACATTGCCAAACCCG
The DNA here is from genome assembly GCF_054658635.1 of Agathobaculum sp. TL06. Taxonomy (NCBI): domain Bacteria; kingdom Bacillati; phylum Bacillota; class Clostridia; order Eubacteriales; family Butyricicoccaceae; genus Agathobaculum; species Agathobaculum sp. TL06. The sequence goes on along the minus strand of NZ_BAAGGY010000049.1, from coordinate 2,102 downwards.
ATCCCTCCTGTCAATACCCGCAAGGAACTGGCCGCCTCCGTGGGACTTGGAGAACGCACGATGGGCAAGGTCATGCAGATCGACGGACACGCCCCCGCCGCCGTAAAGGAGGCGCTGGACAAGAAAGAACTGTCTGTCAACCAGGGCTACAACATCACCCGCCAGGTGATGGACCTCCCGGAGGAAGAACGGGAACAGGCGGCGTTCATCGCAGTGAAGCTGGAAAAGGCGAAGAAGGAACTCCAGGAAAAGGACGCGGAGATCGACCGCCAGAGCAGGATCGCCGGCGTGTTCTGCAGGGCGTTTGAAAAGGCGGTGCTGCTGGAACCGACAGAGGAAAACGTGCGCATCTGGGCGGAATGCACCCGTATGACGAGGGAGGAAATGGAAGACACCGTCAAGGAGTCCCGTGAGTTATCGGAAGTGTTTGCCGTAATTGCTGACCTCATGGAGCGCATCCTGCCGGAGCGGAGCGCGCCGCTGGTGAAAGAGGGGGCGCAATGACAGCCGTATATATTCGCAGTTTGGACGTCCCATGACACGTCCAAATCTCATTTCACCACCGCAAGGACGTCTAATAACACGTCCTTGACAAAGCGAGATGGGAAATATCGTTTTTAACAGGAAAAGTAGATGAAGATCCTTGACCGCTTGAAAAGAAAAGCCCCGCGGCAGCGGGGGAACGCCGCCTCCGGCGGCGGCGACGGCAAGCATCGCGGGAATGTACATCCCGCCTGCCTGCAGGGGGTATTCCCCTGTCCCCGATGCCGCCTGCGGGCGGAAAGGAGCAAGTTATCACGAAAGAAGAACAGAAACATCACCTGCATATTGAATTGACACCGGAACAGTACCGGCTGCTGTGCAGCCAGGCCAAGTCCTGCGGCCTGACCAAACGGGCATTTCTCACCCGGCTTATCGAGGGCCAGCCGGTCAAGGCACGGCCCTCGCAAGAGATCAAAGCACTGCGGACAGAGGTACACCGCATCGGCGTGAATATCAACCAGATCGCCCGCAGCGTGAACGCAGGCGTCGCCAGACCGGAGGACGCCAGGCGCGGGCTGTACCTGCTGGAGCAGGTGTACGATCAGATTCACCGACTGGAGGGGCTGTAATGGCGGTCACGAAGATCCTGCCGAGGAGCACCGGCCTGAAACAGGCCATCCAGTATGTCCTCAACGGGGACAAGACGGACGGGCAGATCCTCACCGCCCACCTGAACTGCGACCCAGGCCTGGAGTATGAGCAGATGATGGCGACAAAGCAGGAGGTTGGAAAAAGCGGCGGCAGGCAGTGCTATCATATCATCCAGTCCTTCCGCCCCGGCGAGGTCACGCCGGAACTGGCATTCGAAATTGCCAAAGCATTTGCGGAGACCTATCTGGGTGAGTATCAGGTGGTCATTGGTACCCATGTGGACAAAGAGCACATCCAGTCGCACATCCTGTTCAACTCGGTCAACTACTTCACTGGGGAGAAATACCACATCAGCACGAGGGACTACTATCAACAGATACGAAAAATTTCAGACCGGTTATGCTGGGAACACGGCCTGTCCGTCATCATGGAGGGCAAGGCGGAAAAGGCGGTTAGTTATATCGAATGGCTGCGGCAGAGCAAGGGCCAGCCTACCTTCCGCTCCATGCTGGAGGCCGACATGCGGGAGGCCATCGAGGACGCCAACGACATCGGCCATTTCTTTCTCATCATGGAGCACAAGGGCTACGAGATCAAACACGGGAACCGTCTTGCCTTCCGCCTGCGGGGACAGGAGCGGTTCATGGTACCCGGCCGGAGGGATCCGCTATTCACCGAGGATGGCATCCGCGCCGCCATTGCGGGGAACCTGGATGCGATCACGGCGGGGACGAGACCGGCTATCCTCTACAGGCCGCAGTACAAGCCATACCGCAGGCATCCCAAATACACCGGCTTTCTGGCGCTGTATGTACATTACCTCTATCTGCTGGGCAAGGTGGAGCAGCGGCAGTACCCGTCGAAGATGACACCCCACCTGCGGAAAGAACTGATGAAGTTCGAGCAGTACAAAGCGCAATTCGCCTTCCTGCGGGAGCATGGCACTGCCACGGCAGAGGACCTGCAGG
>NZ_BAAGGY010000048.1:0-2500 GCF_054658635.1 Agathobaculum sp. TL06 | reverse complement strand
CCTGCGGACACGTGAAACCCGCAGGGAAGATGGGGGGACCATCCTCCAAGCCTAAATACTACTCAGTGACCGATAGTGGAGCAGTACCGTGAGGGAAAGGTGAAAAGTACCCCGGGAGGGGAGTGAAAAAGAACCTGAAACCTTGTGCCTACAAGCACCGAGAGCACGTTAAAGTGTGATCGGGTACTTTTTGTAGAACGGTCCGGCGAGTTAATATTTGCAGCGAGGTTAAGGTACTGGAGTACCGGAGCCGTAGCGAGAGCGAGTCTGAACAGGGCGTATGAAGTTGCAGGTATTAGACCCGAAACCGGGTGACCTATCCATGAGCAGGCTGAAGCGGTGGTAAGACACCGTGGAGGGCCGCACCCACGTCTGTTGAAAAAGCCGGGGATGACTTGTGGATAGCGGAGAAATTCCAATCGAACTCGGAGATAGCTGGTTCTCCCCGAAATAGCTTTAGGGCTAGCGTTATTTTAGATTACCGGAGGTAAAGCACTGAATGGGCTAGGGGCCGCGAGGTTACCGAACCCTATCAAACTCTGAATGCCGGCTAATTGATGAATAGCAGTCAGACTACGTGAGATAAGTCTCGTGGTCAAAAGGGAAACAGCCCAGATCTACAGCTAAGGTCCCAAATGAACGCTAAGTGGAAAATGATGTGAAACTGCGAAGACAACCAGGATGTTGGCTTAGAAGCAGCCACTCATTCAAAGAGTGCGTAATAGCTCACTGGTCGAGTGGTTTTGCGCAGAAAATGTAACGGGGCTAAGCGTTCAACCGAAGCTTAGGCATTGCAGTAATGCATTGGGTAGGGGAGCGTCGTATAAGAGGTGAAGTCAGAGCGTAAGCACTGGTGGATTTTATACGAGTGAGAATGCCGGAATAAGTAGCGAGAATTATGTGAGAATCATAATGGCCGAAAATCTAAGGTTTCTTGGGGAAGGTTCGTCCGCCCAAGGTTAGTCGGGAGCTAAGGCGAGGCCGAAAGGCGTAGTCGATGCACATACGGTAGAAATTCCGTAACCACCGAACTTTAAGCATAAGGGACGCTTTCATTAAGGTTAACCCCGGCGATGGTTGCCCGGGGCGTAAGGGACCGAAAAATAGTAGGGAAGTAACTGGCGTGAGAGACGAGAAAAGCTTATGTGTATACTAAGGTGCCCGTACCGCAAACCGACACAGGTAGATGGGATGAGTATTCTAAGGCCAACGGGAGAAGGGTTGTTAAGGAACTCGGCAAATTGGCCCCGTAACTTCGGGATAAGGGGCGCCTGCGAGAGCAGGCCGCAGTGAAAAGGCCCAAGCGACTGTTTAGCAAAAACACAGCTCTCTGCTAAATCGAAAGATGACGTATAGGGGGTGACGCCTGCCCGGTGCTGGAAGGTTAAGGGGAGTGCTTAGCGTAAGCGAAGGTGCGAACTTAAGCCCCAGTAAACGGCGGCCGTAACTATAACGGTCCTAAGGTAGCGAAATTCCTTGTCAGGTAAGTTCTGACCCGCACGAATGGCGTAACGATTTGGGCACTGTCTCAACAGCCCGCCCGGCGAAATTGTAGTACCGGTGAAGATGCCGGTTTCCCGCAACTAGACGGAAAGACCCCATGGAGCTTCACTGTAGCTTGATATTGGATCTCGGTATTCCATGTACAGGATAGGTGGGAGGCTAGGAAGCAAGTGCGCCAGCATTTGTGGAGCCAACCTTGGGATACCACTCTTGGGATATTGGGATTCTAACCTGCGGCCATGAATCTGGTCGGGGGACACTGTCAGGTGGGCAGTTTGACTGGGGCGGTCGCCTCCTAAAGAGTAACGGAGGCGCTCAAAGGTTCGTTCAGCACGGACGGAAATCGTGCAATGAGTGTAAACGCAAAAACGAGCCTAACTGCGAGAATGACGGTTCGAGCAGTAACGAAAGTTGGAGTTAGTGATCCGGCGGTATGTGAATGGAAATGCCGTCGCTCAACGGATAAAAGCTACCCTGGGGATAACAGGCTGATCTCCCCCAAGAGTCCACATCGACGGGGAGGTTTGGCACCTCGATGTCGGCTCATCGCATCCTGGGGCTGAATTCGGTCCCAAGGGTTTGGCTGTTCGCCAATTAAAGCGGTACGCGAGCTGGGTTCAGAACGTCGTGAGACAGTTCGGTCCCTATCTGTTGCGGGCGTAGGAATATTGAGAGGAGCTGTCCTTAGTACGAGAGGACCGGGATGGACGTACCGCTGGTGCACCAGTTGTTCCGCCAGGGGCATAGCTGGGTAGCTAAGTACGGACGAGATAAACGCTGAAGGCATCTAAGCGTGAAACTCCCCTCGAGATAAGTGTTCCCATCCTTTATGGAGTAAGGCCCCTTGTAGACTACAAGGTTGATAGGTCAGGAGTGGAAGTGCAGTAATGTATGCAGCGGACTGATACTAATAGGCCGAGGGCTTGACCTCATATTAGAGGTAATCCTCGTACTCTTTGCTGTGAGTTGTTATTGTTCAGTTTTCAGGGTGTAAACC
>NZ_BAAGGY010000047.1:0-6015 GCF_054658635.1 Agathobaculum sp. TL06 | reverse complement strand
ATGCGAAAGAAATACAACACGCCCCACCGCAGCCGCGTTGTGAAAACCCGGCTGTCCGAAGATGAATACGCCGACTTCACAGCGCGGCTTGCGCCCTATGGTATCAGCCAGTCGGAATTTCTCCGGCAGGCGATACGGCGCACGACCATACGCCCCGTTGTCCATGTATCGGCGGTCAATGATGAACTGCTCTCCGCTGTCGGGAAGCTGGCCGCCGAGTACGGCAGGATCGGCGGCAACCTCAATCAGATTGCCCGGTATCTGAACGAGTACGGCTCACCCTACAATGCGCTGTCCGGCGAGGTACGCGCCGCCATAGCCGACCTTGCCGCCCTCAAGTATGAAGTCCTCAAGAAAGTAGGTGACGCAGTTGGCAACACTCAAGCATATCAACTCTAAAAACGCCGACTACGGAGCCGCCGAACAATATCTTCTCTTTGAGCATGACGAGTTTACCATGAAGCCCGTCCTTGATGAAACCGGCAGGCTTATCCCCCGCGAGGACTACCGGCTGTCAACGCTGAACTGCGGCGGGGAGGATTTTGCCGTTGCCTGTATGCGGGCAAATCTCCGCTATGGGAAGAACCAGCGGCGGGAAGATGTGAAAAGCCACCACTATATCATCAGCTTTGACCCACGGGACGGGCCGGACAACGGCTTGACCGTAGACCGGGCGCAGGCATTGGGCGAGAAGTTTTGCGCCGAGCATTTCCCCGGCCACCAAGCCCTTGTATGCACCCACCCGGACGGCCACAACCACAGCGGCAATATCCATGTGCATATCGTCATTAACAGCCTGCGGATAGAGGAAGTACCGTTCCTGCCCTACATGGACAGGCCAGCCGACACGAAAGCCGGCTGCAAGCACCGCTGTACCGACGCTGCCTTGCGCTACTTCAAATCCGAAGTCATGGAGATGTGCCACCGGGAGGGGCTTTACCAAATCGACCTCTTGAACGGCAGCAAGAACCGCGTGACCGACCGGGAGTATTGGGCGCAGAAAAAGGGACAGGCTGCGCTGGACAAGCAGAACGCCCCCATGATTGCAGGCGGTATCACGCCCCGGCAGACCAAGTTTGAAACGAACAAGGAGAAGCTGCGGCAGACCATACGGAAAGCCCTTGCCACCGCCGCCAGCTTTGACGAATTTTCCTCTCTGCTGCTGCGGGAGGGCGTGACCGTCAAGGAGAGCCGGGGGCGGCTGTCCTATCTCACGCCGGACAGGACAAAGCCCATTACCGCCCGGAAGCTGGGCGACGACTTTGACCGCACCGCTGTCCTTTCCGTTTTGGAGCAGAACGCCGCCAGAGCCACAGAAAAGGCCGCAGCCATACTCGAATACCCCCGGCATGGGAACACAAAAGCCCCACAAACCGCCCCGAAACTCGTCGGCGCAAGCTCCATATCCTTCGCTTCCCCGCAAGCGGGAAAGCTCACTCATTCCGCTGCTTCTCCTCTCCCCGCAAAGCCAGACGGCTTTGCGGGGGCCCCAAGTGTGCAGCGGCTTGTGGACATTGAAAAGAAGCTGGCCGAGGGCAAAGGCCGGGGCTATGAACGCTGGGCGACCATGCACAACCTCAAACAAATGGCCGCGACGCTGAATGTGTATCAGGAATACGGCTTTACTTCCCCGGAGCAGTTAGAAGCCGCTGTTGATACCGCCTATCAGGAAATGCGCCAGACCAGCGGCGAACTGAAAGCACTGGAAACCAAGCTACAAGGGAAAAAGGAGTTGCAGCAACAGGTACTTGCCTATGCCAAGACCAAGCCCGCCCGTGACGGGCTGCGGGCGCAGAAATCGCAGAAAGCCCGTGACGCATACCGGCAGGCAAACGAGAGCGATTTTATCATAGCCGACGCAGCCGCCCGGTATTTCAAGGCGCATGGCATTACCAAGCTGCCCGCCCGGAAAGCGTTGCAGGCCGAGATCGAGCAGCTTATCTCCGAGAAAGACGGCCTGTATAACACCTACCACGAACAGAAACAGCGGTTCAAGGAGTTGCAGACCGTCAAGCGGAACATCGACCAGATTTTGCGCCGGAACGAGCCGCACCGCAGAAAGGAGCAGAGCCATGAGCGATAAGTTACCGAGAATGGACTACCGCCAGCATCGGCGGGCGCGGCGGCTGGTACATGAGTGTTGTAACTACGACGAGGGAAACTGCCTGCTGTTAGACGACGGGGAGCCTTGCGTGTGCGTCCAGAGCATTTCCCTTTCCCTCATGTGCCGCTGGTTCCGTGTGGCTGTTCTGCCCCTTGACGGGGAACTGGCCGCAGCCCTCTTGCACCGAGGGAGCCGGAAACGCTGCGCCGTCTGCGGGGCGGCATTTGTCCCCAAATCCAACCGGGGGAAATACTGTCCCGGCTGCGCCGGACGCATGAAGAAAATCAAAGCCGCCGAGAGAAAGCGGAAACAAAGGCAGAAATGTCACGCTTTAGAGCCTTTCAAACCCGCATAAATCAAGGCTTTTTTCGTGGGTGTCAAAGGGTACGCGATACATTTATCCTTTTCCACCGGAAACGCCGTTCTAAGGCGTGACAAAACGCCAAAATCAACCCGAAACACAGGGAGGTGATACTATCGCTGATTATATCATGGCAGACACGCCGCTGCCTATCTATCTGCCCTACCCCCGTTTCCTGCTGAAAATGGAGATTTCCCAGACCGCCAAGCTGCTGTATTCGCTGCTGTTAGACCGTTCCACACTTTCCCAGAAGAACAAGTGGCAGGACGACGAGGGCAGGATATATATTATCTATCCCATCGCGGAGATAGCCGAAATACTGGATAAGGGCAGCACCACCATAAAGGGGGCGCTTAATGAACTGGACATGGCGGGGCTGCTGGAACGGGAACGGGGCGGCTTCTCCGCACCGAACCGCCTATATGTGAAAGTGCCGCGTGTGCCACAGGTACAGTTTTCCGACCAACTGATGGCCGGAAATCCGACCCTCATAGAGCCGGAAAACCGTCCTACTGATGGTCAGAAAACCGACCTTATGATGGTCGGAAAACCGTCCCCTAACCAAACTACTATAAACAACCTTACAGAGAGCCAAACAATGGGAGTGAGTGGGGAGCCGCCCGCGCCCTATGGCCGATACCAGAATATTTTTCTGTCGCAGACCGAATACGACGAGTTGCAGGCAGAGTACCCCGACAGGTTGGAACGGTTCATCGAGGAAATGAGCCGCTACCTTGCCGCCAACGGGAAAAGTTATCAGAACTATGCCGCCGCCCTGCGGATATGGGCGGGGAACGACAAAAAGAAAGCCCCGAAAAAGGGCATACCAGACTACTCATGCAAGGAGGGCGAGAGTTTATGAAGAACGAAATCAACGCTGTTTTGGAGAATATGACGGCCACCACCCCGGAGCCGGAGGACTACACCGGCGAGGACGGTTTACTGTACTGCGGCAAGTGCCGCAAGCCGAAAGAAGCCTATTTTGCGCCGGATAAGGCTGCTATCTTTGGCCGTGACCGCCACCCGGCAGAGTGCGACTGTCAGAGAGCCGCCCGCGAGGAACGGGAGGCCGCAGAGAAGCGGCGCAGGCACCTTGACACCGTGGAGGAACTGAAACGCCGGGGCTTTACCGACCCCACCATGCGGGACTGGACTTTTGAGAACGACAACGGCAGAAATCCGCAGGCCGGGATTGCCCGCCGGTATGTGGAACACTGGGAGGATATGCGAGCCGACAATATCGGCTGCCTGTTCTGGGGCGGCGTGGGAACCGGGAAAAGCTACCTTGCGGGCTGTATTGCAAACGCCCTCATGGAGAAAGAAATCCCCGTCCACATGACGAACTTTGCCCTTATCCTCAACGACCTTGCCGCCAGCTTTGAGAACCGCAACGAGTACATTTCCCGCCTTTGCCGCTATCCGCTGCTTATCCTTGACGACTTCGGCATGGAGCGCGGCACCGAGTATGGATTGGAACAGGTTTTCAATGTGATTGACAGCCGTTACCGTAGCGGCAAGCCGCTGATCGTCACGACCAACCTCACGCTGGACGACCTGCGGAACCCGGAGGACACCGCCCATTCCCGGATTTATGACCGCCTGCTTTCCATGTGCGTCCCGGTACGCTTTACCGGCGACAACTTCCGGCAGGAAACCGCGCAGCGGAAAATGGAGAGCATGAAGAAACTGATTACCGACTGAAAGGAGTATTGCCTATGGCAGATAGACAGCAGCACGACACCCGCACCACCCGCCGCCCCGACTGCGTGACGGAAATCCGCATGGGCAATTCCGTCCTTGTCGTGTCCGGCTATTTCAAGAAAGACACCACGACCACCGCCGCCGACAAAATGGCGCGGGTACTGGAAGCGGAAGCCGCTGCTACACAAAAATCGGCAATTTGACAAATCATAAAGAAGCTGATTTTACACTTTTGCCGCTATACAGCCCGCCCTATTCCGTGGTACAATGAAACCACGGAATAGTGGGGCTGGCTGTCGGAAACGGAGGATTTTATGTTAAGACAAGCCACCCAAAACCTCATTACCGCCCTTTATCCGAGATTGTCCCATGAGGACGAATTGCAAGGCGAGAGCAATTCCATATCGAACCAGAAAAGGATTTTGGAAACCTACGCCAAGCAGAACGGCTTTACCAATCTGCGCTGGTACACCGACGACGGCTTCTCCGGCGCAAACTTTCAAAGACCCGGTTTTCAAGCCATGCTTGCAGACATTGAAGCCGGGAAAGTGGGTACGGTCATAGTCAAGGACATGAGCCGGTTAGGGCGAAACTACTTGCAGGTAGGGTTTTACACGGAAATGCTGTTCCCCCAAAAGGGAGTGCGTTTTATCGCTGTCAACGACAATGTGGACAGCGCAAACGGCGGCATGGACAACGATTTTACCCCTCTGCGAAATCTGTTCAATGAATGGCTGGTGAGAGATACGAGCAAGAAAATCAAGGCAGTAAAACGAGCAAAAGGCATGAGCGGCAAGCCTGTTACCAGCAAGCCGGTCTATGGCTACCTCATGGACGAGGACGAGAACTATATCGTTGACGAGGAAACCGCGCCGGTTGTCCAGCAGATATACCAGCTTTGCCTTGCCGGGAACGGACCGACCAAGATTGCCCGTATGCTTACGGAGCAGCAAATCCCCACGCCGGGGACGCTGGAATACCGCAGGACGGGCAGCACCCGCCGCTACCACCCCGGCTATGAGTGCAAGTGGGCGACGAACACCGTCGTGCATATCCTCGAAAACCGGGAGTACACCGGCTGTCTGGTGAACTTCAAGACGGAGAAGCCCTCTTACAAGGTCAAGCACAGTGTAGAGAACCCCGTGGAGAAGCAGGCCATTTTTGAGAACCACCATGAGCCTATCATAGACCGGGAAACATGGGAGCGCGTGCAGGAGTTACGCAAGCAACGCAAACGCCCGAACCGCTATGATGAAGTGGGGCTGTTCTCCGGTATGCTGTTCTGCGCCGACTGCGGCCATGTGATGTACCAGCAGCGGTATCAGAACAAAACCCGCAAGCAGGACTGTTACATCTGCGGCAGCTACAAGAAGCGCACCCGCGACTGTACGGCGCACTTTATCCGCACCGACCTGTTGACCGCCGGTGTCCTCTCCAATCTCCGGCAAGTAACGGAATATGCCGCCAAGCATGAGAGCCGCTTTGTGAAGCTGCTTATCCAGCAGAACGAGATCGGCGGCAAGAGAAAGACCGCCGCAGCCACCAAGCAGCTTGAACAGGCGCAGGAGCGCATTGCCGAAGTGAGCCGCATTATCAAGCGGCTGTATGAGGACAATGTAAACGGCAAAATCAGCGACGAGCGTTTCATGGAACTGTCGGCAGACTATGAGCAGGAGCAGCGGGAACTGAAAGACCGCGCCGCCGCTTTGCAGGCCGAACTGGACAAGTCGCAGGCCGCCACCGTCAACGCGGAAAAGTTTATGGGTATCGTCCGAAAGCACCTTGCCTTTGAGGAATTGACCCCCACCCTCTTGCGGGAAATGATTGAAAAAATCGTCGTGCATGAGTG
>NZ_BAAGGY010000046.1:0-7139 GCF_054658635.1 Agathobaculum sp. TL06 | reverse complement strand
CACTACAAGCATGTCAGGCAAACCGTGGAGATCCACTACACCGATATTGGTGTGGTTGGTTCCCTAAATGCCGCAAAAAGCGCATAAGAGAGGCAGGTATTGCTGCCGCAATACCTGCCTTCCCTTAATTTTTGAAGATACCCTTGTGAGGCCGCGCCTAAGCGCCCGCGTTTATTCGTTATTCTTCCGCCGGAAGCGCTGCCAGCATTTGCTGTGCTTTCTTCGTCGGCCAGAGCCAGTCCCGTCCCTTTTCAATCGTCTGCTCCAAATAGGCCCGCGCCATATTGGTTTCTCCCTGTGACAGATAGACGCGCGCCAGCAGCAGGCTGGTATTCACCCGAAAAAGCGCGGTGGTACCGTTGCGGACCAGCTCACGCAGGTATGCGTCATCCTGGCAAACGCCGGTCAGCGCGTCATAATGGCACTGCAGGATACGCACATTCTCCGCATAGCGCTTCTGTGCCGCCTCATCCTGCCGCTCCAGCAGTTCGCGCATCTTGTCCAGGCATTCCTTGCCCTTTTCCGCGTTTTCCATCCGGAAATGAATCAAGCCCTTGTTATTGAGCATCAGCAGCGCCGCGCTGAGGCGTTCGCTTTCCTCCGTAACAACCGGCGCGCCGTCCAGCAGGGCAAGCGCCTGATCGAATTCCCCGATCGCGGCATGGCCGTCCGCCAGGTAGGCCCGAACCGTGACTTCGAGCGCAGGCGTCTTTTTCGCACGGGGCAGAAGCTTTTCAAACTTTTCCAGAAAGCGCTCAGGCTCAAGGTTCTGGTACAGCCAGGCGAGCCGGTTCTGCAGGGCGCTCACCCCGTAGGACAGCGCCAGGATGTACAAAATCACAAAGCCGATCACCAGAACAGCCAGCGCCAGCCAGAACGATATGCCCCGTTTTACCATATAGCCCGCCGCCGCCAGCAGCGCAATACCGCCGACCGCCGGCAGAAGCATGTACTGCGGGAACAGCTTGACCAATTTCACCATAATGTAATCACTCCTAAACTCAACAGTTCTATTATACCGGTACCATGTTCAAATCGCAAGCCTTTTCATGCCTGTTTGCGACAATAACCCGTTAAAAAAGGCGGTGCAGCCGCAGCCGCCCGCCCTTTTGCAAGCATCTTCCCGTCCTACAAGGCAATATGGTGTGTTTTCCAGGGAGAATCCGGCTGACGGGAAGAAACCGGTCCCGTGCTGTCGCGCACGATCAACTTGGCTTCCACGTCGATCACCCGTTCCTCCGGCGTCGGCTCCCCTTCGATCAGGTCCATCAGCAGGTTTACGCTGATCCGGCCTTTTTCCTCAATCTGCTGGCTGACCGTGGTCAGGCTTGGCGTCACCTGCTCCGACATTTGGATATTGTCAAACCCGACAACCGAAATGTCCTGCGGAATCCGCATCCCGCGGTCGTGGATGGCATCCAGCACACCAATCGCCATATAATCGGACGCAACGAACAGTGCCGAAACATCCGGAAATTCGTTTAAGATTTGATTGGCGATCTGATAGCCCGAATCAATGGAGTTATACCCCTCGCGCACCATGCCGGGCAGGACCGCGTTCCCCTGCCGCGCCATACCGTCCAGATAAGCCCGGCGGCGTTCCTCGCTCGACGGCAGGAAGTGCGGGCCGTTGATAAAAGCGATCCGCCTGTGTCCCAGCCCGAATAAATGCTGCATCGCGCTCAGCGCGCCCATATAGTTATCGATGCAGACCTGATAGACCTGCTGCGACGCGGGCGATTTCCCGATCAGCACCAGCGGCACATGATGCTCCAGCAGCTCGTTGATATACGGCGTATGCTCATAAAGCGGACTGATGAGCAAAAGGCCGTCCACCCTTTTCTGCAGCACCGCGTCAAAGGCTTCTTTCATGTCCCGACAGCAGAGCATCAACGCATAGTACCCCCGCTTCGTCATCGCTTTGAGAATGCCGCGCTGAATCTCCATATAGTACTGGTTCTGAAAAACGTAATCGATATCGTGCGGCACAACCACGCCGATCGTTCGGCTGCGCCGCTGCGACATGCTGCGCGCGTAAGCATTCGGCTGAAACTGATGCTCGCGTATCACGCGGAGCACACGCTCTTTTGTTCCCGGCAATACATCTGATTTATTATTCAGTACGCGAGAAACCGTTGATTTGGAAACGCCCGCCTCTTTGGCGATTTCCGTGATCGTCATATTTTTCTTCAAGACCACTATCTCCTTTTCCCCGCTTCTCTCTCAATATAATTATACAGGCTTCACAAGAACCGATCAATATATGATTCCCTGCCGCGGATATTTTCGTCAAATTCGCTCTGTTTTGTCATTATATTTTGTGCATATTCTATATATTTTCTCCATTCTGCCGCAACTGCTACTTCCTTTTTTGATAAAAATGCGGTATACTATTCCCATATTATCTTTGGAGACAAAAGAGGGCTTTCCATTGAAAGAATACCACATCACATCCAATGACAGCGGGCAGCGCCTGAACAAATTCCTTGGCAAAACGGTTCCCCTGCTTTCCGGCGGGCAGATGCATAAATACCTGCGCCTCAAGCGCATCAAGATCAATGGGAAGCGTACTGAGGCCGGCTACAAGCTCACAGAGGGCGACGTGGTGCAGCTTTACCTGAACGACAGCTACTTTGACGCACCGCAGGAGGAGGATGCCTACCGGCATATTTCGCACCCCCGCGTCCGTGTGGTCTATGAGGACGGTCATATCCTCCTTGCTGATAAGGCGCCCGGTATGGTGGTGCATGCGGACGAGCGCGGCGGCACGGATACGCTAATCGCCCATATTCAGGCCTATCTGTATCAGTCCGGCGCCTGGGAGCCGTCCGCCGCCGCATCCTTCGCCCCCGCGCTGTGCAACCGTATTGACCGCAACACCGGCGGCATTGTAATTGCCGCGAAAACGGCCGAGGCGCTGCGCATCCTGAACGACAAGATCAAATCCCGCGAACTGGAGAAACGCTATCTGTGCGTCGTTCACGGCCGTCCACAGCCGTCCGAAGGGCTGATCGAAAACTACCTGCGCCGCGACGAGACGCGCAAGCAGGTCACCCTGCACAGCACACGCGTCCCCGGGGCCAAAACCGCCCGCACCCGTTACCGGACGCTCGCTTCCAGCGGCCGCCTTTCCCTTGTCGAATGCGAGCTGCTCACCGGCCGCACCCATCAGATTCGGGCGCATATGGCCTCGATCGGCTGTCCGCTGTTAGGCGATGGCAAATACGGCGTAAACGAACGCAACCGTCCTTACGGCGAATCCGGCCAGGCACTGTACGCCTATTCGCTGTCCTTCCATTTCCAAACGGACGCCGGCGCGCTTTCCTATCTGGATGGGAAAACCTTTACCGTGCAGGACGTCCCTTTCGTCCAAAAATATTTCCCCGAATACCACCTATAGCAAAGCAGCAGCCCGCAGGCTGCTGCTTTGTTTTTTAATCGAAAATATTTTCCTTATACGTTCCGTCCTCAATGGCCTGCACCGTCGCATCTGACAGGCTACTGTAAACCATGCCGGGCTCCAGCGTGATGCCCTTGACCGCGGCCAGCTCGGAAACCGTAACGAACGCATACGTTTTGTCCGTGCGGCTCTGCAGCTCGTCAATCGCCGCCAGCACGCCTGGCAGGGTACCCTGCCAGATATCGTGCATCAGCACGATATCGCCGTCCTCGACCTCGTTGACGATATGGTCCTTCACACTCTCCGGATCGGTCTTGGTGCTCCAATCCAGCGTATCGACGCTCCAGTTGATGATCGGCAGGCCGAGCGCTTTCATCTGCTCCTTGACTGTATCGTTGACGCCGCCGCCGACCGGACGCATGACCGTCGGTTTTTGGCCGGTATACGATTCGATCAATTCGCTGTTGGACTCCACCTCGTCGCGTACGGTCGCCGCGTCCAGATGCGTCAGGCGGCTCATCGGATGCGTCATGGTGTGGTTGCCCAGCTCATGCCCATTTGCAAGGTACTGCTCCATATGGCTGTGGAAGTCCTTGATACGGTAGCCGCACATGAAGAATGTCGCATGAACATTGCGCTTTTTCAGCTCCTCCAGAAGCGTTGCCGTGTAACCGTTCGGATAGGTGTCCGTAGCGCCGGTCGGCCCGTCGTCAAAGGTCAGGGCAACATATACGTCGGCCTCTGGGATATCCCCGCCGACCGCGTCGGTCAGCGCGCTTTTCATGGTATCGAGATAGGCCTTCTGGCTGTCAAAGCCCTCCAGCGAGCCTTGTGTGAACGCAAAGGTACCCTCTTCATCCGCAAGGTCGGTATAGCTTCTGCCGACCAGCGCCGCAAACAGGGGTGCTGAAACATAGAAACGCCCATTTTCATCCGTATGGACCTTGATTTCGTCCCCCTTCACGCGGTCCCCGCCGACCTTGGTCTTGGCGTTGTCCCGCACGGTGGACTGAATCCCGTCATAGTTGACCGTCCATTCGGCGCTCCCGTCGAACTCCGCGGTCCCGCCCAGCGTCGTGATCGCGGCCTTGAGCGGAACATAGCGCAGCCCATCCTGCTCGATCACGGCGGCGCCCAGCCGTTCCCCGTCCTGCACCATCTGTGCGGACTGCCCGCCCCGCACAAGCTTATCTGAGCCGACACGCATCAGTATGCTGGTTTGCTGCAGCGTCTGCCGCGACGGGCCAAGCTTTTCCAAAGCCTTCTCCGCGATCTCGTTCAGCTTATCCTCTTTCAGCTCTTTTTTGGATTTCGTGAGTACGACCAGGTCCCCCTGTCCGCTTCCCAAATCATTTACCTGCAGGGACAACGCCTGGCAGAACTCCTTTGCCGGAACATATGCGGTCCCATCCGACAGGCGCGGCGCTATGGCCATGGTCTGCGCCGCCTCGTTCACGCGCAGCGATGTGCTGTCAACCTGCGCCTGCACCGTCAGCTTATTATCACCGACTGTGATCGTTTTGGTGGCCTGGTCCCAGGTGAGGGAAAAGTCAAGATTGTCGCAGACCGGTTTGACCGGAACATACGCATTCCCGTTCTGATCCCGAAACGGCGCCGCGCTACCCAGATCGACCACATCATCGCCCAGCAGCGCCTTGCCGTTATCCATCTGAAGCACCAGTTGATTCTGGCTTCCTCCAAAAACCGCGCCGGAAATCCCTTTCACAATATGAAACGCGACAGGGATCGCAATGACGATCACCAGAATCAATGCAATCAGCACACCCCAGTGACTATTCCGGCGGCGGCGTCTATGACGGCGGTATCGAGACCGGTACGCCGTTTGATAAGACATGCCTCATTCATTCCTTCCTACCTAATATTAATTGCTACATACTACCAATACCGTATTATAACACATAACCCATGCAAAAACAGTTACAGTATCGTTACTATTCGCCTTTTTTCGACAGCACCGCGTCGGTTAAGAGCTGTACGCCCACTCCAAGCAGATGCGGTCCCACATACGCGCCCAGGGTACAGTCGATCTCGCCCTCCATGAAATTTTCAAAATCAGGCAGGCTTTTCTGCGCCAGGCTGCGGATCACCTTCAATTCCTCCGGCGCATCCCCATGCGCGACAGCCAAATTGAAACGCGCGCCGCGCAGCACCAGGGCTGTGGCCATCCGCACCATCTGATCGACCGCAGCTTTTCTCCCGCGGATCTTCGCCACATTGACCAGTTGCCCGTCAGGCGCAAAAGAGAGGATCGGCTTGATTTGCAGCATTGTCCCCGCAACCGCCGTGATCTTGCCTACTCTGCCGCCTTTCTGCAGATATTCCAGCGTATCGACGCAAAAGAAAACATGCGTTGCCCGCATCAACGGCGGGATGGCCCGCAGCAGCTCCGGCCAGGTCCAGCCCTCCTCGATCCAGCGGGCCGCCTGCAGGACGGTCATACCTGTGCCAAGCGAACCGCTCAACGTATCAAAGGCGGCAACTTCCAGGCCCACGGTCTGCTCGCCGATCAGCCGGATCAGATTATGCGTCCCGCTGAGGCCGCTTGAAAAATTAATCGCGAGAACCTTCGTATAGCCCGCCTGCCGGATGCGCTCCAAGGTATCCGACACCTGCCCCCCATCGGGCAGCGTCGTTTTCGGAATCTCCTTTTTGAGCCGGCGATACACCTCCGCAGCGCTGATATCCACGCCATCGGCATACTCCCCATCAGAAAAGATGAGCTTGAGCGGCACGACAAAAATATCGTATTTGCGGATATCCGCCTGCGGAATATCCGCACAGGAGTCGGTGAGCAAAGCGATCTTCTGTTGATTCATAACTCCTCCTGCTTAAAGCTCCTCGCCCGCGCTCCAATTAATCAGGTGCGGCGAAACTGTCTTTTTGCGCTCCTGCGGCGGGACGACCTTCACGCCGAAAAAATCATACCATTGGCCGCAAGCGTCGCACTGCCAGGCGGTCGCTTCGGTTTCATCCATAATATAGATCTCGTTGCCACATTCACAGGTCAAAATCGTCATACAGGATACCCCTTTCGATATCATGTCCTCAAAATATTGTATATAGTATATCACACTTCAAATACGAGGTCATCCTCAGTATTGCAAAATAAGAAAGCCCCGCTGCACAAGGCAGCAGGGCTTTTGGAGCTGTTGATCAGAGTTGAACTGACGACCTCATCCTTACCAAGGATGCACTCTACCTACTGAGCTACAACAGCATAATACAAAACGGCGATCAAACAGTCGCCGTTTTGTAATGGCGACCCGGATGGGACTTGAACCCACGGCCTCCAGCGTGACAGGCTGGCGCTCTAACCAACTGAGCTACCGGGCCAGATATAAAATTTGGTGGGCCTTCGGGGACTCGAACCCGGGACCGACCGGTTATGAGCCGGTTGCTCTAACCAACTGAGCTAAAGGCCCATATCAACATGGAGTGATAGCACTTTGCCGCCACGTATTATGGTGGCGGCAAAGCCTTATCAAGTGGCTCCTCAAGTTGGACTCGAACCAACGACCCTGCGGTTAACAGCCGCATGCTCTACCAACTGAGCTATTGAGGAATATCAAGCGAATCCGGTAAGGGATTCGCTGATGTGCGCATCGAGTTATCTTTCCAGGCCGTCGCCAGCCAAGTATTGTCACCGTAAATGAGCTTAACTACTGTGTTCGGAATGGGAACAGGTGTACCCTCATCACCATAGATACGCACTATATCG
>NZ_BAAGGY010000045.1:0-7747 GCF_054658635.1 Agathobaculum sp. TL06 | reverse complement strand
TGGAGTATCTGGAGAAGCTGGTAAACGACATTCTGGAGCGGGAGAAGCTGGTAAACGACATTCTGGAGCGCTACCCTGCGGGTCAGCTTCCGCCGACCGAGCTGATGACCCAGCGCGACCCCGAGGCGGTACGCGCCGTCCTCGCCGGCGAGCGCCATATCTATACCCTCGCATACGATTGACCGGAGGAATCCTTTTCTTTTCTTTCTTAAAAAGAGAACGGCAAGCATGGTTGCTTGCCGTTCTCTTTTAAGAAATCAGTCGTTCTCTGCTAAGTCTACGGTTTTATAAATAATTTCCTGACTGATTTTTCTATATTGCGTCGGTGATATGCCAATATTTTTCTTAAAAACATAGCTGAAATGTTGCAAGGTGGAAAAGCCTACGTCAGATGAGATGGAAAGAATGCTGTCCTGCGTATCAGATAGCAGTCTTTTTGCAAGTTCCAAACGTATGCGCTCCAGGTATTTCATCAGCGTAACGCTGTATTCTGCATGAAAAAGATGCATCAAGTAGCTGGCGCTGATATTGAGTTGCCGTGCCAGCGTGGAGGGCGTCCAAGCCTCGGCTGGCGCGGCATCCATAAGCTGTTTTGCCTGCTGTGCATAGGTTGGCTTATTGCTGTTGGCGTTCTTGCGGATTGAGCGGAGCAGAAGCACCATAAGGGAGGTCAATTCCGCCTTTACTACGGTGTTATAACCCCATTTGCGTCGGGATAACTCCCGAACGATATGGGCCATCAACTCCTGAATGATGCTGTTCTGCTCTAAAAGAAGATAATCCTGCGAGTAGGAATCCAGTGTGCTTGCGAAAAACGTACTGATTTCCGCATCTTCCAGTGCGGAGCATAAAATCGCAATATTGATCCGCTTGCAGACTTTGCATGTGCTTGGAACAAGAAATTTGTGTAGAACATTAGGCTTGATAATGACGATATCGTTTTTGGAAAGTCGGAGGCACTCGTTTTTGAATTCTAAGAACAGATGTCCGTCAACAATGCATTCGATCTCGATGGCATTATGGGAATGGGGCTGCTTCATATGCTCTCCGCCAATATTCTTTTTGTAATAATAGTTCCAGATAGACTTGTCGATCGGTACGTCATGATCCCTGCTGTTAAATAATTGAATTGTATCCATAAAAACTCCTTGCATAACGAGAGTGCCTGATATGCAATTGCATAATCTCAGCCACCCGAACAGACGGTAAGTGACAGCGGCGGCAGACGGGTAGAGATAGGGTACCCCAAAGAGAGCGGGAAACACATGCAAGGAGGAAAACGGTCAGCGAAAATTGCGGGGGATACTCTCACTATAGAGAAAAGTACAGGAACTGTCAATATAAGCTGTGCAATCAGGGAAAAGAAAGCACTAACATATAAAAATTAAATACAACTGCACATTGATAAGATAGCATGGTTATGAAAAATACAGTATTATAAATAAAAAGCGGCAGGCTTTGGTGAAGATTATAGATAAATTTGCCAAAAAACAGAGAGTTTATATGAAACGGAGGAGAATGGCGGCTGGAGGTAAGGATGCCAGCTTAAAAACAGGTAAGTATAAGCAAAATGGGAGGAGGCGTTCCATTTGGGAGACACGGCATGTATTTTGCAGATGCAGCATATCTCGAAGTCGTTTCCCGGGGTCAAGGCGTTAGAGGATGCGCGGCTTGATGTAAAACGTGGAGAAGTACATGTGCTGCTGGGAGAGAACGGCGCAGGAAAATCAACACTGATGAAAGTGCTGGCAGGTGTGTACACAAAAGACGAGGGGGAAATCCTTTTTGAAGGACAGAAGGCTGATATCTGTTCGGTAGATGACGCGCAAAGGCTGGGAATCAGTATGATTCATCAGGAATTGAACATGCTCCCTGCCCGAACTGTGGCACAAAATATCTATATGGGTCGCGAGCCGGTGAAAAATAAATGGCTCCGATCGGTAGATACGCAGCGCATGGTTGAGAACAGTCGGGCCCTTCTGGATCGTTTGGGCGTGGAACTGGACCCGAATGTCGAGGTAAAAGAACTCAGTATTGCACAGCAGCAGATGGTAGAGGTGGCAAAAGCGTTATCCATCGAGACAAAAATTCTGATTATGGATGAGCCGACCTCCAGCTTGACACAACGTGAGATCAATGCTTTGTTCCGGATTGTTCGCAGCCTTTGCAGCCAGGGGATCGGCATAATTTACATCTCACACAGGATGGAGGAAATTTTTGAGATTGGAGACCGAGTTACCGTCATGCGTGACGGCCGGTATATAGGAACTGTGGAAACCAGGAATACAACGATGGATGAGCTGGTATCCATGATGGTAGGCAGGAAGATCGGAGATCTATATGGCCGCAAAGAAAAAAAGAGCGGCTCGGTTGCACTTGAAACGGTCGGACTGACCGGACTGCGTTTCCGAAATGTGAATATCAAAGTACATGAGGGTGAAATTGTCGGACTCGGTGGTTTGGTTGGTGCGGGGCGCACGGAATTGGCCAAAGCAATCTACGGCTATGATCGGGTTGTCGAAGGAAAGATATTCCTATATGGAAAAGAGATGCAAAAGCACTCTCCCAAAGATTCTGTGTCCGCAGGTATCGGATTCCTGCCAGAAGACCGAAAGACGGAAGGTTTGATTCAATCCCACTCCATCCGGACGAATATTCTACAGGCGAGCATGTGGAAATATTTCAAGGGCGGGATTGTCAATCATAAGATCGAGAACGAACAAGCGGAGAAATACCGTGAGGAACTTCGCATTGCCTCACCGGATATTACACGGAGTGTTTCCGCTTTATCGGGAGGAAACCAGCAGAAGGTTGTTATTGCCAAGTGGCTTGCTACCGGCTGCCGCATTTTGATTTTTGACGAGCCGACCAGAGGAATCGACGTTGGTGCGAAATCAGAAATTTATGCGCTGATGAATCAACTTGCCTCGGAGGGCTATGCCATTTTAGCGATATCCTCAGATCAAAAGGAATTGATAGGCGTTTCTGACCGTGTATATGTTATGAAAGACGGAGAAATTACCGGAGAACTGGAAGGAAATGAAATTACGGCGGAAAATATTGTCGCTTATGCGGTGGGAAAGGAGGCAGAGTAGATGAAAGCGAAAAAGGCAATCGGCAAGATACCCGGTGTACTGTATGGGCTGGTCGTGATCGGCGCGTTTTTCGCTGTACTGGAGCCTGGATTCTTAGGCGCATACAATTTGCAGAATCTCCTTAAGGACTGCAGCATTCTGATTATCATTTCTTTGGGCATGAATCTTGTAATCCTCACGGGGCGAATCAACATATCCATTGGCGGAGTTATGTCGCTCACAGGCGTGATTACGGCCATGCTGATGCAGAATCATCTGATGATGGGTCCGGCGATACTGGTTGGATTGCTTCTGGGGACAGTGATCGGATTACTCCTCGGCTTGATGATCGCATATCTGAATTTCAGCGACTGGGTGGTTACTTACGCTGTCATGGGCATTTGCTCTGGTGTTGCGCTCGCTATATCGGATGGAAATACCATTTCAATCGCAAGCCGTAATTTTCGCCTGTTGTCTTCGGGAAAATTTCTGGGGATATATATTATGATTTGGCTGGCTATTGCTTTATGTGTGATTATGGTATATCTCTCAACAAAAACAACGTTTGGGTACAATGTGTATTCCATGGGAGGTTCAGAAGTCAGCGCAAGGTTGGCAGGCATCAAAACCAGACGGGTATTGGTAATCGCGTATGTTATTTCGGGTTTTTTGGCGGCGGTAAGCGGTATTTTGCTGGTTGCAAAGACGAATTCAGCCAGTCCGATTGGAGGAAGCGGATACGAGTGGGATGCAATCGCGGCAGTGCTGATTGGCGGTACGATATTTTCCGGCGGCGTCGGCAAGGTATCGGGTTGTATTATTGGGGCTGCGCTCATGCGCACCCTGCGTAATGGGCTGACTATGATTGGCCTATCGCCATATTGGCAAACCTTTATTATAGGTGTCGCGGTAATGGCGATCATCATTGCGGATGGAATTGGCGAGCGGCGAAAGAAAATGCAAATGCTGAAGAGGGTGTATAAATCATGAAAAAACAGATTATCAATGCAGCCTTTAAGTATTCGCAAGTGGTTATGCTGCTGCTGATTATCCTGGTGTTTTCTATTACAACACCGAATTTTTTTACACTGAACAATTTTGCGACTGTAGTTATGAAGCAGCTCCCATTTTTGCTGATTATTTCGCTGGGTATGACGCTGGCGATTCTTGCGAACGGGATCGACCTGTCTATCGGGTCTACGCTTGCGCTTTCCTCCTGTGTAGCATCGTACTTTCTTGTGAAAGGACAGGATACGCTCGGTATCCTGTCGGCGGTCGTGATTTCATGCGTAATTGGCTATATCAACGGTATACTAATCACCAAAATACACTTGGTTCCTTTTATTGCGACCTACAGCATGAATCTGGTGGCGCGCGGACTGGCATATCTGTTTATGGGAGGTATGATGTATTACGGCTTCAGTGATGCGTTTTGCAGTATTGCGGGAGGCAGCATCCTGGGGATTTCCAACCTGCTGTGGATCGCAGCAGTTATTTTCCTGCTCATGTTTGCTGTTATGAAGAAAACCGTATTTGGACGCAATATTTACGGTGTAGGCAGCAATAAAGAAGCAACTACCTTATCCGGCATCAATTCCGACAGGGTCTTGATCGCGGTGTATACGATTAACGGACTGCTGGCGGGTATCACCGGCCTGCTGTATATTTCCCGCCTGAATGCAGCAGAGTCGACAATTGGGGCCGACTTCACGCTGCAAATGATTGCAGCGACACTGATTGGCGGCACGCGTTTCGGTGGAGGAAAGGGAGGTGTTGGGCGCACGCTGGTCGGCGTTTTGACCATGATGTTCCTGACAAACGCCATGAACCTAAACAAGGTTTCTTCGCTGTGGCAGGATGCAGTATTCGGGGCGGTCATTATTCTATCACTGTTTATCGATCTGTTGGGGGAAAAAGTTACAACCGGTAAAAAACCACAGGCAACATAATTAAGAAAAGGAGAGAAAATAATGAAGAAGACATGGAAAAAAACGGCGGCTTTTGTATGTGCATGTGCATTGGCATGGTGTGTGACAGGATGTACTTCGGATGAGAGTGTAGCACCAGACACCGCTGTGACGAATACGAACGGTAGCGCAGCGGATACGACCTCCCAAGCGGGAGATTCTACAGGGCAGAAAACGAGTGCAGATACTCTGAACGCAACAGCCAATGAGGTATATCAGATCGCGGTCATCGAGAAAAACCTGACAAACCCGATCTGGATCGCGCTTCAGGAGGGTGCGGAGCAGGCTGGTGCGGATTCCGGCTGCGAAGTTACTGTACTGGCGCCGAATACGCCGGAGAGCAATGAGGAACAGATATCTCTGATCCAGCAGCAGATTGCGAAAGGGGTAGACGCACTCGTCGTTATTCCAGCGGATGGAACTGGCATTGTGCCGGCGATTGAAGAAGCCAATGCAGCGGGGATCCCTGTAATTAACGTAGATACAAAAATCGATACGAGTACATGCGCGGTTGATACATTTATCGCGGTAGAAAACTACACAGCAGGTGTTGAGGTGGCTAAAGCACTGGCAGAAAAAATGAATGGCGAAGGAGATGTGATCATTCTTGAGGGAAAGCCGGGTACACAAAGCTCGATCGATATTGTCGGTGGAGCAAATGATGTATTCGATGAATATGAGGGAATTAATGTGGTTGCTTCTCAGGCAGCAGATTGGAACCGTACGGATGGCTATACGGTAACGCTCAATTTGCTGGAGGCAAATCCGGATGTGACAGCGATTTTTGCAGCGAACGATGAAATGGCGATGGGAGCGTTACAGGCTGTTTCCCAAAGCGGCAAGGAGGGAGAAATCCTGATTGCCGGCCTGAATGCGAATCCGGATGCAAAGGAAGCAGTGGACGCAGGTCAACTGACGATGACATATGATAAAAATGGCAACTTGCAGGGATATAGCGCGATCATGGCAGCAGTGACAAAGCTGAACGGCGAGACTCTGGAGAGCGCTTATGAGGTCCCCGGTATTCTGTATTCCAAATGACTGCAAGACAAACCCCAGGCGCCCGCAGCGTTTTGCTGCGGGCGCCTGGGGTTTGTCCGGACGGGGATACCCCGTCCGGACGGAGAAGAAAGAGAAGTGAAGAAGTGTATCGCAAAAGGGAAAGCGCGCGGTCAGGCGGGAGAAAGCGGGAGCTTTTCTCCGAAGCGCTGCTCATATTCCGCGGCGAGCTGCTCGCGGAAGCTGGGATGCGCGATGGCGATCAGACGGCGGGCGCGTTCCCGCAGCGTCTGGCCGCGAAGCTGCGCCACGCCGTATTCCGTCACGATATAGTTGACGTCGCACCGGCTGGTTGTGACCGGCGCGCCGGTCGTCAGCGTGGGTACGATTTTGGAGGCCGAACCGTCGTTAGTTGTGGAATGCAGGGCGATGATCGACCGCCCGCCTCTGGAAAGGTTCGCGCCGCGCACAAAGTCCATCTGTCCGCCGATGCCCGAAATCTGCCGCAGGCCGATGGCCTCAGCGCAGACCTGGCCCTGCAGGTCTACCTCCACACAGGAGTTGATCGAAACCACGTTGTCGTTTTGTGAAATAACCGCGGGATCGTTGCAAATATCCACCGGAAGCATCCGGATGAGCGGGTTGTTGTCCACATAATCATACAGCCGGCGCGTTCCCATCAGGAATGTCACCGTGATTTTGCCGGTATCGCGCTGCTTGCGCCTGCCGGTGATTACGCCGCTTTCCAGCAACGGCAGGACACCGTCCGAGATCATTTCGCTGTGCAGGCCGAGGTCGTGCTTTTCCCCCAGGAAAGAGCAGACCGCGTCGGGCAGCGCGCCGATGCCAAGCTGCAGGCAGTCCCCGTCCTGCACCAGGTCGGCGATGTATTTGCCGATCTGCCGGTCGGCGTCGCTGATCTTCGCCGGTTTGGATTCGGGAAGCGGTTCCCAGGAACACAGGAAACCGTCGATCTCAGACACATGCACAAAGGTTTCGCCATAGGTGCGCGGCATGTTCGGGTTAACCTCCGCGATCACGGTTTTGGCGGATTTGACCGCCTGCGCGCCGTAATCGCAGGACAGGCCGAGGCTGACATAGCCCCGTTCGTCCGGCGGGGAACAGGTAAACGCGAACACATCGACAGGCAGTGTGCCGTCGCGGAACAGACGCGGCACATCGGAAAAGAACACAGGGGTATAATCCGCGCGATGCTCTGCGATCGGCTTGCGCGCCAGCCCGCCGACAAACAGCGCGTTGTGGCGGAAATGCGGCTCCATGCCGGGCTGCAGGTACTCGCCCGAGCCGAGATAAACCATATGCGCGACCTCAACCTGGTGGAACTGTTCCGCCAGACGCGCCATCGTTCGCTGGAAAATGATCGGTTCACCGACCGCGTGGCCGAACACCACCCGATCGCCATCCTTGATGACCGAAACCGCCTGCTCCGGCGTCATCGTATGCTCTTTATAATAGGTTCTCCAATCCATTGATCTTTCCGCCTTTCCAATGCCTGCGGTTACTTGATGCGCGCGATGTTTTTGGCGAGTTCTTTTTTCATTTCGAGGTTGGACTGGCGAGCGATCATGATGCGCTGGGCCTGCGGGGAGCCCGCGCCGTGCATGGACTCGGGCAGGTAGCCAAC
Source organism: Agathobaculum sp. TL06 (assembly GCF_054658635.1). NCBI lineage: Bacteria > Bacillati > Bacillota > Clostridia > Eubacteriales > Butyricicoccaceae > Agathobaculum > Agathobaculum sp. TL06. The sequence goes on along the minus strand of NZ_BAAGGY010000045.1, from coordinate 62 downwards.
CGCGGCCGTACCCATCGTCATGTTCTCGATCAGCCGCAGCACGCGCATGCGGTCCTCGGTCG
>NZ_BAAGGY010000044.1:0-7798 GCF_054658635.1 Agathobaculum sp. TL06 | reverse complement strand
ATAGGTTTCGTCCCAGCCTGCCTAAGCAGTATGGTGTGGACAAGAACGTACCAGTTGCGGCTTGCGAAAGAGTCGTATCATTCGATATAGTCGCTTTGCTTTTTTGCGGGCTGAAAGTTTGTCATTAAAAGATCATTCAAACAGATAATAGCGGTTTTGATGATATAGCTTTATCTGCTTGATATGTTCGGACATATGCTGGGTGGCGGCCTCCTTGTCGCGGCGTTCAACCGCTTCCATGATCGCCTGGTGATTTTGCGAGGCGATGCGGCATAACTCAGGATCATCGCGCACAGAAACAGCCATTAGTTGAATCTGGTCGTAATTGCTCACAATGGTTTGCTTTAAGCGAACATTTTTGCTCTCCTGCGCGATATAATGATGAAATTTCATATCGTATTCCATGAAGGTAGGATGATCGTCATCAATCAAAGCCTGTTCGGCGGTATCGAATATGCGGCGAAGCTGTGCGACGGTATCCGCGGTGGCGCGTTCAACAAACAGATACACCGCAAGGGACTCCAATGCAAGGCGAAGCTCGAAAATCTCGATTAAATCGCGCAGATTCACCTTGCGGACCACGACGCCTTTGCCTTCAATAATTTCGAGCATGCCATCGTTTACGAGCGCCTGCAACGCCTCGCGCACAGGGGTACGGGAAACGCCCAGCTCCTGGCACAACTGACGCTCAGGGAGCGTATCCGAGGGCGTGTATTTCCCACTCAAAATCATCTGCCGGATGCCCTGATACGCAATTTCTTTTTTGCTTTGTGTGTTCGCAATAGCCACAAACGCACCTCCTGACCCCGTGTTTCTATTGACACTTATATGGTATACCAAAAGAAGAAATAAGTCAATACAAAAAGATACACAGAACACGCAATTAAGAAGATAACGAGACTGTTCACACGAAAAAATGTAGGAAAGACGCTGCGTATAACCCTGTAAAAATAATGAGAAGGGGTGATTGGATAACTTTTTTTACAAGAAATAAGATGATATCTTCGAAAAATATATTGGATTTAAAATATTACAGATGTGTTTTGTGAAAAGGCACAAATCGGAGGGCGGTTTTTGTGACGGTTTGCCTATGAAAAAGGGATTGACATTTGAATTCCGATGGTATACCATATGATTGTAAAAAACAAATGCAGGTATACCGAGCGAAAAGAAATTTGAAATACAAATGGAAAAGCGTGAAAGGAGCGTCAATTATGTCTCGCAAAACCTACAAAAAAGAAGTCATGGGCGAAACCTGGTGGATGACGGATTATCCGCGCATCCAGTTTGAGAACAACTCCACGGGTCTGCTGAAGAAAGCAGTGTGGGAAGCATCGGAGGAAGAAATCGACAAGATCCTCGAGGAGTATGGCCTGCCGGCGGAATCCGAGCTGGGCAAGGGCGGCACCTACATCCAGAATACCCCGCGTCACATCGCGATGGAGAAGCGCCGCAAGAACGACGTGGTGCTTATCCCGATCGGCACGACCGAGAACCACGGCGTACATAACCCGTCCGGCCTGGATACCTACATGGTCACCCAGATCTGCGAAGGCGTTCGCCGCTACACTGCGAAGAAAGGCTACGAAGTGTCCCTGGCGCTGCCGCCGATCAACTACGGCGGCCACCCCTATCATCACACCGCGATGCCCGGCACCTACATGGTGACCGAGGAAGTCGTCCGCGAGACGCTGATTTACACCATGCTCGGCCTGTGGGATGACGGCTACCGCAAGTTCATCCTGGTCAACAACCACGGCCACAAATGGATGCTGGAGTCCGCGGTGCAGGAGTTCCTCAAGCGCTACCAGCTGCCGTGCATCGTATCCGAGCTGGAGTGGCACCGCGCGATCCGCGAGTTCTGGATTCCGATTGATGAGCCGGACTCGCTGACCACGCACTTTATCCATGCGGACGAGGCAGAGACCGCGGTAGCGAACTTCCTGTTCCCCGACATGGTCGATATGAGCGTATGCGTCGACGCGCAGCCCAAGCCGCTGACCCTGCGCGGCCACTATGACACTTCGGTTGATTCCTACGGCCGCGCGCACACCTGGTCCGAGGGCGAGGGCCAGACCGTGATCGAGCGTTACGGCACGCCGGAGGGCGTAGTCGGTTACCCGAGCCGCGGCGACGCATACAAGGCGAAGCGCCCGATCGCCGCGATCTGCAAGTACATCACGCTGATGATCGACGAGATGCTGGCGGACTTCCCCGCAGGTACGGCGCCGGTGGAAGGCTTCACCACCCGCCCGAAGGAGGAGCTGGAGGGCTGCTTCAAGGAGCCGCTGAGCGAGGGCTGGACCTCTGTGCATGAGCTGCCCAAGCGCGGCATCTTCACCAGATAAGACCAAAACGATTCGCGGAATGTAGCGTGTTCCCAGGGGCAGTGCCGCCCCTGGGAAACACAACCGCAAGAATTGAGGAGGGGCGGAGACAAATGGAAAAGCAAGCCCTGAAAATACAAATGGAGCGTTTGGCATGCGAGATCCGGATGGAAGTATGTAAAATGATCTCGCATGTGCCGGCGGGCCATCTGGGCGGCTCGCTGTCGATCGCGGAAGTGCTGTCAGTGCTGTACAGCAAGCACCTGCGGTATGACGCAAAGGACCCGAAGTGGTGCGGACGGGACTGGCTGGTGCTGTCCAAGGGACACTGCGGGCCGGCGCTGTACGCGGCGCTGGCGCTCAAAGGCTTTTTCCCGATGGAGCAGCTTGAGACGCTGAACAAGCCGGGGACCAACCTGCCGAGTCATGCGGACCGGAACCGGACGCCGGGCGTGGATATGACGACTGGCTCGCTGGGGCAGGGAGCGTCCACCGCGGCGGGCGTTGCGCTGGGCATGAAAATGGACGGACGGGACAACCGGACGTACCTGATCCTCGGGGACGGCGAGCTGGACGAAGGCCAGGTGTGGGAAATGGCGCTGTTCGCCAGCACGAAGCACCTGGACAACCTGATTACATTTGTGGACTTCAACAAGCTGCAGATAGACGGGCGCACGGATAATGACGAGGTGTGCAACCTGGGCGATATCAGCGCGAAATTCACCGCTTTCGGCTGGTATGCGCAGCGCGTGGACGGTCACGATGTGGAGCAGATAGACCAAGCGGTGGAAAAGGCGAAGGCCCATCGGGGGAGCCCGTCTGTGATCGTGCTGGACACGGTCAAGGGCAAGGGCTGGAGCAAGACAGAGAACCTGGCGGGGAGCCACAGCCGCGGGCTGACAGCGGAGGAGCTGGAAGAGGCGCTGGCGGAGCTGCGCGCGGCGATGCCGGCGGAAGAAGGGGGTGCGCGGAATGGATAAGGTCATCCTGGCAAAGGAAAACGGGACGGACGTATCGGATATGCGCACGGCCTACTGCGACACGCTGCTGGAGCTGGCAGAAAAGGACGAACGCATCGTTGCGCTGGACGCGGATCTGATGGGCGCGATGGGCATGAAGCCGTTTGCAAAGCGGTTTCCGGCGCGGACCGTGGACTGCGGGATCCAGGAAGCGAATATGATCGGCGTGGCGTGCGGGCTGGCGGTATGGGGCAAGATACCGTTTGCGCATACGTTCGGCCCGTTCTGCACACGGCGTGCGTGCGACCAGATCTTTATGTCTGGCGCGTATAATAAAGCGAACGTCAAGGTGGTCGGGTCGGACCCGGGCATAACGGCGGCGTATAACGGCGGCACGCATATGCCGTTTGAGGATATGGGCATCATGCGCGGCATCCCCACGATGACCGTGGTCGAGCCCACCGATATCGTGATGCTGAAAGACCTGCTGCCGCAGATCGCGGATACCTACGGCATGTTTTACATGCGCCTGGTGCGCAAGGAGGTGCGCAAGGTTTATGACGAGGGTTCGCATTTCACGATCGGCAAGGCCGCACACCTGCGCGACGGTTCGGACGTGACGATCATCGCCAGCGGGTACTGCGTGGCGGAAGCGCTGGATGCGGCCCGTGCGCTGCAGACGCAGGGGGTCAATGCGCGCGTGCTGAATATGTTCACCTGGAAGCCGCTGGACGAGGACGCGGTGCTGCGCGCGGCGTGCGAGACCGGAGCGATCGTGACGGCGGAGAACCACAACGTCATCAACGGCCTTGGCTCCGCGGTGAGCGAGCTGCTGGCGAAGCGCCATCCGGCGCCGGTGGAAATGGTAGGCGTACAGGATGAATTCGGCGAAGTGGGTCCGGTGAGCTATCTGCGGGAGCGCTTCGGCCTGACCGGCGCGGATATTGCCGCGGCCGTGCGGCGTGCGCTGGCCAGAAAGCAGCAAAGCTAACCATACAGAGAATGTGCCGATCTTCCTATTCACGCATATCATCCTTTTCTTTCATTTTTCTACACACACATTCTCTTTTTATCTCTTTTCTTCTCTTCATGGCACGGTATGCAGTTTACCGTGCCATGAGCGGGAAAACGGAAGAGTCGGCACTGTCAATATCATACAGGCTGAAAGTAGGCCGCCCGTGGAGAGCGGGCGGCCTTTGGCATACACAAAGGAGGGAAACAAATGAAAAGTTTTCGAATGGTACCGTCGGTGACGGAGTATAAGGAGTTTGCCGGCTATGCGAAAGCGGCGGGGCTGGGCGCGGACGACCTGGTGGTGACGAACCGATACATCTACGAGCCGGGGATCTCGCGCCTGGGTCTGGGCTGCCAGACGGTGTTCCAGGAGGAATACGGCGGCGGGGAGCCCACGGATGAGATGGTGGACGCGATTCTGGAAGAACTTCGTGATAAGTCGTACGGCCGCATCATCGCGGTGGGCGGCGGTACGGTGATCGATATCGCCAAGGTTCTGGCGGTGGCGGGGCGTACGGATACGGTGGACACGCTGTACGAAAGGATGCAGGAGCTGCGCAAGGAGCATCCGCTGGTCATCGTCCCCACGACGTGCGGGACGGGGAGCGAGGTGACGAACATCTCGATCATCAACCGGACGCGGAAAGGCGTGAAAATGGGACTGGTGTCGGAGGCGATGTACGCGGATGAAGCGGTGCTGGTGCCGGGCCTGCTGCAAAGCCTGCCGTACAGCGTGTTCGCCACATCGTCGATCGACGCGATGATCCACGCGGTGGAAAGCTACCTGAGCCCGAACGCATGCGCGCTGAGCGAGGTGTTCTCGGTGCAGGCGCTGACGCTGATTCTGCCGTGCTGGAAAGCGGCGGCGGATGGCGGCGGGAAGGACGCGTGGAAACAGTACGCGGCGGAGTTCCTGCGGGCATCGAACTACGCGGGCATCGCGTTCGGACACGCAGGGTGCGCGGCGGTCCATGCGCTGAGCTACCCGCTGGGCGGCGCGCACCATGTGCCGCACGGGGAATCCAACCAGGTGATGTTCGCGCCGGTGATGAAGAAATACGCGGAGAAAAAGCCGGATGGGAAGCTGGTGGAGCTGGGGGTGCTGGTATCCAAGCTGCTGGGCTGCCGCGCGGAGCGCGGGCTGGAGGAGCTGTATGTGCTGATGGACCGGATTTTGGAGCGTAAGCCGATGCGGGCGTACGGGGTGACGGAAGAAGAACTGCCGCGGTACGCGGACAGCGTGGTAGAGACGCAGCAGCGCCTGCTGGGGAATAACTATGTCCCGCTGTCAAGGGACGAGATCCTTGCGGTCTACCAGAGCGCATATTAAAGGGGGCGCGGAAGGAATGGACTGGAAGGCATATTATAAGGAGCATACGGCAACGGCGGAGGAAGCGGTAAAGCACATCCGGAGCGGGGACCGTGTGGTGGTCGGCCATGCCTGCGGGGAGCCGAGCTTTCTCGTGGATGCGATGGTGTCGAACGCCGCGGCTTACCGTAATGTGGAGATCGTCCATATGGTGGCGATGGGACGATGCGAATACTGCCGGCCGGAGTATGCGGGGAATTTCCGCCACAATGCGATCTTTGTGGGCGGCGCGACGCGGGAGGCGGTGAACAGCGGGCGCGGCGATTTCACGACCTGCTTTTTCCACGAGGTGCCGGGCCTGTTCCACACGACGCTCGAGCCGGACGTGGCGCTGGTGATGGTCACCCCGCCGGATGAAAACGGGATGTGCTCGCTGGGTGTGTCGGTGGATTATACATACAGCGCGGTAAAGAATGCGAAAACAGTGATCGCACAGGTCAACCCATGTATGCCGTGGACAGGCGAGCGCAGCCTGGTGTCGGTGAAGGAGCTGGACTGGATCGTGGAGCATGAGGCGCCTCTGATCGAACTGGCGCCGCCGAAGATCGGGGAAGTGGAGCGCGCGATCGGAGAAAATGTGGCGTCGCTGATCCACGACGGGGACTGCCTGCAGCTTGGCATCGGCGCGATACCGGACGCGGTGCTGCTGTTCCTGAAAGACAAGCATGACCTCGGCATCCATTCGGAGATGTTCTCGGACGGTGTGGTGGAGCTGGCGGAGGCCGGCGTGATCACAAACAGGCGGAAGAACTATAACCAGGGAGTGAGCGTGGCGAACTTCCTGATGGGTACCAAACGGCTGTATGACTATGTGGACCATAACCCATCCGTGATGATTGCGCCGGTGGATTATGTGAACAACCCCTGGGTGATTGCGCAGAACGACAATCTGGTTTCGATCAACTCGTGCGTGCAGGTGGACCTGATGGGCCAGGTATGCGCGGAAAGCATCGGTCAGACGCAGATTTCAGGCGTGGGCGGCCAGGTGGACTTTGTGCGCGGCGCGGCGATGAGCAGGGGCGGCCGGTCCATTCTGGCGTTCCCGTCCACGGCGGCTAAGGGCAAGGTGTCCAAGATCGTGGCGCGCCTGGACGCGGGCGCGGCGGTGACAACCAGCCGGAACGACGTGCATTACATTGTAACGGAATACGGGATAGCGGACCTGCGCGGGCAGACGCTGCGGGAGCGCGCCAGGCGCCTGATCGCGGTGGCGCATCCGGATTTCCGCGAAGAACTGACGGAGGAATACGGGCGGCATTTTGGCGAGGCGCCCGCGGTATAAGGAAAACAGAAAGGGGACAGGAAAACCATGATGACAAAAGAAGAATACATAGAATCGCTGCGGAAGCTGCACCTGAACCTGTACAGCTTTGGAGAGAAAGTGGAGAATCCGGTGGATAACGCGATCATCCGCCCGTCGCTGAACTCGTTCGCGGCGACCTATGAGCTGGCGGAGGACCCGCAGTACGAGGACCTGATGACCGCGACCTCCAACCTCACGGGCAAGAAGATCAATCGCTTCACCCATCTGCACCAGTCCACGGACGACCTGATTAAGAAGGTCAAGATGCAGCGCCTGCTCGGCCAGAAGACCGCCGCCTGCTTCCAGCGCTGCGTGGGCATGGACGCGTCCAACGCGGTCTACTCCACCACCTATGAGACCGACGAGGCGTGCGGCACGCATTACTTTGATAACTTCGTGAAGTTCTGGACCGACGTGCAGGAGAACGACTGGGCGGTGGACGGCGCGATGACCGATGTCAAGGGCGACCGCAGCCTGTCCCCCTCCAAGCAGGCGGATCCGGACCTGTTCCTGCATGTGGTGGAGCGCACGGCGGACGGCGTTTACGTCACGGGCGCGAAGGCGCACCAGACCGGCTATATCAACAGCCATTATGTGCTGGTGATGCCGACGATCTCGATGCGCGAGGGGGACGAGGACTACGCGATCTCGTTCGCCTGCCCGACGGACGCGGAGGGTATTACGCTCATCCTGGGCCGTCAGTCCTGCGACACGCGCAAGACCGAGGAGTACAACGACATCGACGTGGGCAACAAGGTCTACGGCGGGCATGAGGTGCTGGTGATCTTCGACCATGTGTTCATCCCGAACGAAATGATCTTCCTGA
>NZ_BAAGGY010000043.1:0-7982 GCF_054658635.1 Agathobaculum sp. TL06 | reverse complement strand
TAATGACAAACTTTCAGCCCGCAAAAAAGCAAAGCGACTATATCGAATGATACGACTCTTTCGCAAGCCGCAACTGGTACGTTCTTGTCCACACCATACTGCTTAGGCAGGCTGGGACGAAACCTATCTTTTTGAACCGTCTCTTAACGAATAAGCAAACAACCTGAAAGAAGTCGCAGGGTTAGTTGTCCCTGCATGGCAAGGTGAACGGTATCGCACGTCGCCATTAACTGATCCACCCTGTCTTGCCTATTGGACAATCATAACCACCGGCCGTGCCGTTGGTTTGCACAGGCCCCCTTAGGGCCTTTTACCAGCCGAACCTATAGGCTCACTAAATAATATTTCTTTTGCGTGTGGTGTCCCGCTGCTATTAATAATGGCGGGATGCTTCTCTTTCAGTTTGCCGTATCTTTACATCCCCCACCCTATTGTTTTAGTAATGTCTCCTCGCTTCGCTCAGATGTTTTTTCTGGGCATAGCTAAAGCTTTTTAGAACCACCGGCTAAGCCGGTGGTTTTTCCTTACAATAATAAGAGGGCGAAAGCAACAAGTGCTTTCGCCCTTTCCATCATAAATTTTTGAATAGCGAAAGTCAAAATGACTTGAAGATGCATTCCAGCTTTTTCATTCGGCACCATAGTCAATAACTACGGCAGTTTAAGTTTAGAAAACATCCAACAGCGAATTATTCGTTCGCACCCAGTGCCGCTTTCATGGTCCGCAGATCTTTCTTAAGAAGCGCAATCTGATCGGCAGTGCTGCTGCCACGGATCGGCAGATGGCTGTAAAAATTTTCGGTAATGATCCAGCCGGAATAGTCCGATTCCTTAATAAATTTGGCCTGCTCTGCGAACTCCATGCTACCCTCACCGAGAAGTGCAGTAGACATTTCGGTCACACCGTCCTTAAAATGGAGCTGATTGACCATATACGGATACACATCTTTCAGAACCTGCATAGGATCAGCGTTGATCCAGAACTTATAGTTCATGGAGTCATAGAACACACCGATATTTTCTCGATTTACCTTGTCGAAAATCTTTTTGTGATCCTTCCAAAGGAGCGGGGTCTCGTGCGCGATAGTGATGCCATAACGTTTTCCTTTATCACAGCAGTACTGTAGCGCCTCGGCTACATTATCGTAGTGTTCTGGCTTTGTGATAAAGTTATCAAAGAAATTCGGAATCAACACCATGTCGATACCCATTTCTGCCGCGCACTCGATGGCAATATCAAAAGCTTCATAGGCAATGCGACCATTGGGCGTGTTGCGGCCGTTGACGAACTCGTAAGTGCCTACATCGTTTACCGTAACGTTAGGAAATTCGATGCCATAGCGCTTAGCATCCTCCATATAGCCCTCGCGAACACTCTTCTGAGCCAAAGGGTAGCCGTCCTCATATTTGCCGATCTCAATCTGTAGGCCGTCCAAACCAGCTTCTGCCGCAATGCGGACACTGTATGAGCCATTGCCGGGCATCCCCCATTCTGTGCATGCAAACCTGTATTTAGACATAATTATCGTCCTCCAAATGTAACGGTATCGTCTCCCTCTGCACCATCATCAGTCAAGGGATCAGGCATCACCTTTTCACGCTTGTCTTGTATATAAATACCTACAAAACCCAGCACGAAGAAAAACAGCATAACACCTACCAGCAAAGCCATTAGCGTTCTCTCAACCAGCATAATCTTTTCCTCCTTCTGTTTAAGAGCTTTTACTGCCGGAACGGACAATCTTGTCTACAATCAGACAGATAGCTGCCCATATAAGCTGGGTTACGATGATCTTGAACTCAAGCGACCAAAATATCATGAAACATTTCCTCCTTATGCGCGGCCTTCATGCTTATCTTTCTGATATAGACGGTATTCCTCAGACTGCTTCCACTCATCCGAGTGAAAATAACCCTGCTTGGTTTTGAAGATACAGTTTCCAATTATGGGAAGAACAACAGAGAGAACAAGGATGATATACAACATATCGACATTTCCCATACCGATTACATACTTCAGATCGGTAAAGGTCCAAATATTTGCAATCAGCCAAACGATCAGAAACGTACCGGTACCGACAATATTACTACGCTTCCACCACAAACCGTAAACTACGAGAAAAAAAGTCGGTGCCATGAAAGCAAACAACCAAGTCATCATCTCGATAACTGGCGGGAGCATCTGGGCCAGGATGCCGCAGATGATCGTACCGATGACCACCCCAACGCGGATCCAACGTGACTCTTCTTTCGTAGTCATATTCGGCTTAAAGTAGGCCTTGATAAAGTCGTTTGCGATAATGGTAGCCGGACCCATAACAAAACCGCCGAACGAGGAGAGCAGCGCCGCTAGGAATGCGGCAAGAACCAGAGTGATCAGCCAGTTCGGAAGCATATCGACCAGCATACGAACAGAGATGACCTTTGCATCTAGCTCTGCATACTGCGGCAGAGACTTTGCGATAATTGCGAAGGTAGCGGAGATACCGCCAATGATGCAGTTCATGGGACCGACGAAATAAGCGATACGGCGAACTGCATTCTCGCTCTTGGCAGAAGCAGCGACCTGCATGGTCTGCTGTCCACAGATATTACAGAAGAACGGAGCCAGCAAGGTAGGCAAACCGACTTTCAGCAGGAAGCCGGGCGCTCCGGTAAAGCGTAGCATATCGCTCTGACCGGCAGAAACATAGTATTCTCGAACATTCTCCAAACCGCCGGTACCCAGACCATGCACGATGTAGAGCAGCGCTATACCAAGGCCACCGTATAGCAACACGATATTGAACTGGTTTAAAATAGCACTCTGTTCCATACCTCCGATGATGATATAAAGGAAACCGATGATCGTACCGGCGATAACTGCCGTTTTTAGGTTCCAGCCAGTTAGCGCATTGATAACAACTCCCATAGCCTGTGTCTCACAGGAGCACACGCCCCAGCCTACAGCGATATTTACCGCTGCGACACAAACTGTCAAGCCTCTTCCGTAAAGCGTAGTCAGTACGTCGCCAAGCGAAGTGATGCGCAGGCGGCGTGCCCAAATAAAGGTCGTCACTGCTGCAAGGCTGAGTGCAATACCATTGCCCATGGTGTGCCATACCTGTGACAGACCAATCGAATACGCACCTTCCATCGTACCTGTTGTATGGCCGGAACCAAGGCATATCAGACAGATCGTCGTACCGACCGCCCAGGTACCAAGCGAACGTCCACCAACGGCGAAAGAGTTTCCTTGTCCGGATGCTTTCGCCTTGCAGTTAACATAGATACCAGCTGCGACCGTCGTAATTATCTCAAATAAGATAACCGCGATAATAATCCCAAACCTCATCTTTTACCTCCTGATTTGCGTTCTTGAAGACGCAGATATCTCCAAACAGCGTTGTTGCAAGCGTTTAATGCAAAAGGTGTCACGCTCTTCAGTTCAGACGGCATTGCGTGGATGCTCAGCTTCTCTAGATCCAGCCGCTGCACTTTTCCAGGACTGAAAAAACCAGTAGTCACCAAGCGTGCATCTTGAATGACGCCCTTACAATCTACTGCCATTAGCGCTTGGTAAGATCGCAGAAACAAGAACCCTTTTTGTTCTCCCGACAATACCTCTCCCTTCGCCCGCAACTCTGAAACGGTTTTCTGTAACTTCTTGCCGCTCATTGTCATCAGCACTCCGTTCAGCATCATTATGGCTCCAAACAGTAACATAATAGTGGTAGTCAGGGGCGTTCACCCTCTCTTAATGCGTTAATGGTTCAAAGTAACAAGTTACAATTCAATGATACAGGCATCCCATGGAAATAATCAATAGTAAATCTTGCTGTATTTGAAAAAAAAAATTAGGTAAATTGACCAATGTGTTAGACGATTTCCCAAAATTCACGTAATACGCCGAAAGACAATTGAAAAGGCGGAATGAAAAATATTTCATCTCGCCTTTTTACAGTTTCTATATTGCGTTTCGCCGAATGTATCTGTTTGTTGAAAATGTTACTTTCGTCATATTGCGCGCGTTGTTTTGCCAATCTGGAGCGTAACATCTGTGACCAACTCCTCCGGCGGCATTCCCTCGTCCCGACCAATCAGCTTGCTGAAGGCCGCTTCCGCGATCAGCTTTAGATCCTGCTTTACGGTCGTGATCGGCGGATAGAAATCGGTCAAAAAGCCGTCGAAACCACAAATCGAGATATCTTCCGGAATACGCCGCCCGCATTCATTGGCACGCAGAATAAACCCCTGTGCCAAGCGGTCGTTCGAAGCGATCACGGCAGTCGGCTGATCCTTTAAGCTTGCAAAATAGTCGTAAGCTTCCAAACCGCCGGAAATTTTGTAATTTCCACGGTATATCCATTCCTCCCGAATCGACAGGCCCCGCTCGGCCATTGCATCAATGAAGCCGTTCAGTCGTTCGCGTGCGGAGAAAATAGAAATTGGCCCAGTGATGAAGCCGATCTCTTTATGATTTAGCGAAGCTATATGTCCTACCAGCAAAGACAGCCCTTTATAATAGTTCGCGCGCACAGAGTAGCTTGCTTTGTCTCCGAAACCCTTGCGGTCGATCACGACGATCGGAAAATCGAAAGCCTCGCCTCCCCCGCCGATCAATTCGCGCGTAGAGCCGGCCGTATATACGATGCCTGCCACACGAATGCCACGGCAGAATTCCAGAAACTTTTTCTCTCGTTCTTCACTGTCCTCGGCGTCATATATGATGACTGTATATCCATTATCCATCGCAATATTGTTGAAATACTTGATAAACTGCGTATAGAACGGGTTCGTCATATCATAAACAAAAAGTGCAATGGAATTTGAATGACCAGAATAAAGATTTTTCGCCGCGATATTAGGCACATAATTGTAACGCTCTACAATATCCATAACTTTTTTACGACTCTTTTCCGTTGTCGTTTTAGGGTCATTCAACACTCTGGATACCGTAGCGATCGAAACACCCGCTAAACGCGCAATATCACGAATGCCCAGATATGTTTTATCTTTTTTCATGGCATTTGCCCTTTCTATATGTTTTATAACTTGTTACAAGTATATCATTTTCCGATAAAAAATCAATAGATGATGTAAAATAATTCAAAAATATTGATTTTAGAGTCCATCGTCTTTCAAAGCGGAACCTTTCGTCATTTCATCTAAATTATTGGTGATATATCCTGTCTGCTTTCAACAAAACACGATTAAGTGTAAATTTTTCTATTGACACCCTTGACCTTTGCGTGTATAGTTTAAATCACAAAGAAACAAGTTACATTTCAAAAAAATGCGCACTATTACACGATTACGAACAAGAAGGAGGGTAAATATGCAAAGCACTATGATGGATGCTGTGATTTTTGAATCCATCGGCCACGCAAAAGTCGTCAAGCATCCTGTTCCACAGCTCACACATCCGGATGATGTCATCATCAGAGTCGAACGGGCGAGCATTTGTGGTTCTGACTTGCACCTTTTGGCTGATCCCCCCGGTTATCCGGCAACGCCCGGTGTGATTATCGGCCATGAATGTGTCGGCACAGTTGTCGAGATCGGCGACGCAGTCACCACTGTTCAGCCCGGCGACCGAGTAATCTTTGATCCGAACATTCCCTGTGGCAAATGCCATTACTGCCAGATCGGTATGCCGAACATGTGCGAAAAACTGCTGCTGCTCGGTTTCGCAGCCAACGGCGTATTTGCACAGTATACCAAATGCGCAGAGAAGGTTATCGTTCCGATCTCCAAGAACGTACCGCTCGATCAAGCAGCTCTGGCGGAGCCGATGAACTGCGTAATGGGCGGCGTGAAAAAGATCAAACTGCTCGCAGGTGAAAGCGTCCTCATTCTGGGCGGCGGTCCGATCGGCCTGCTGTACGCCATGATGCTCCGCGTTAACGGTGCCGGCAAAGTGTTCGTTTCCGAGGTCTCCAAGATCCGAACGGAATATGCAAAGAAGATCGGCGTAGACAAGGTGTTTAACCCAATGACGCAGAATATCAGTGAAGAAGTTCGCGCAAGCACCAACGGTCTCGGCGTTGATGTGGTCGTCGATGCAGTAGGCATTCTGTTCGCAGACGCGATCGACTGTGCGCGCAAGGGCGGCCGTCTCCTATTGTTCGGTCAGAATTTCGCAAAGATGCAGACCATCAAGCAGAATGAGATCACTCGCAAGTGCCTGACAGTTATGGGTAGCTACATCGGCGACTACACTTTCCCTGCCGTTGCCCGCCTGCTGGAATGCGGCAGCACCGATCCGTCGGTTATCGTTTCCAAGCATTACAAGCTCACTGATTTCCAAGATGCGCTTGCAGCGATGCGCAGCGGCACGGAAATGAAGGTCCTGCTCCATCCGTGGGCTGACTAAATCTTAACTCCGCGTAGTTTTTATATATTATATAACACTACCATCACTACAAATATGAAAAACAGGAGGATCCTACTATGAAAGCAATCGTATTTGAAGCACCCGGCAAATTTCGCTTTGAAGATCGTCCAAAGCCGTCCATCAAGAAGCCCGACGATGTTCTGTTGAAGGTTCGCGGCATCGGTATCTGCGGTACCGAGTTGCACATTCTACACCCGGATGCGATCCATCCGTCCATTCCGGGTACCATTCTGGGCCACGAGTACACTGCGGTCGTTGAAGAGGTCGGCTCTGCCGTAACCGAGTTCAAGCCAGGTGATACTGTTATCGTTGACCCGCATCCGTCTTGTGGCAAGTGCAAGTTCTGCCGTGAGGATCGTCCTGATCGCTGCACCGAGTTGTACTTCCCTGCTGATCATCCGGAATTCGCAAACCATCCGATCACTGCCGGGATCTTCAAGGATGGCGCGCACACCAACTACACAGTTGCCCCAGCGCACTCCCTGTACCATATCAGCCCTGATGTTCCGTTCCACATTGCTGCTCTGGCTGAGCCGATCTCCTGTGTCGCGGCTGCAGTCGAGCGCATCAATGTAAACAACGGCGATACCGTCTGTGTACTGGGTGCCGGCCCGATCGGCCTGTTGTTCATCGCCCTGCTGAAAATGAACGGCGCTACCAAGATTATCGTTTCCGAGCCGTCCGCATACCGCCGCGAGAAGGCACTCAAGGTAGGCGCTGACATCGTTGTTGACCCGACTAAGGAGTCCATCGAGGAAGTCGTTGCCCGTGAGACCGATAATGACGGTGTTGATATCTCCGTCGAGTGTGTTGGCTGGATGTTCGAGACCGCATGCGCTGTTGCCCGCAACCTCGGCAAGGTCATGCAGTTCGGCCACGACGAGATCCACGAAGAGAAGCTCATCGTCGGCAAGCAGATCGTTCGTAAGGATCTAACCATCATGGGCGCATTCATCGGCAAGTATAAATTCCAGCGCACCGCTGAGTTGATCGAGTCCGGCGTACTCCCGCTCGATGAGATTGTTACTCATGTATTTCCGCTCTCCAAGTTCCAGGACGCGCTTGATCTGTTGCGTGCCGGTCAGGCTTTGAAAGTCGTTATGGTTCCAGAGGAAGAAGATGCATAAGCGCTTTCTTTGCGCTTCGATCTGACATTCTGTATCCCAATTTCTTTTCTCACTCACAATGATTTGGTAAGCGTCAAACATAAGGGCGGCCGTTTGGCCGCCTTTATGTTTGACGCTCAAACGATAAATTAGTGCATGTGTGGATATTGAAAAAGAGTTTTAGCCGAGAGAAGAGATTATATCATACCACAGAGCAAGCAGGTCAGTATCGTGCCGTTTTCCTATCGATAATCTTAAAATAGAGCAAGGCTAGCAATATCATGGTAGCTTTACTCTTGCCTGAACGGATTTAATGTTATCTATGAGGATAGAGTCCGTTTTTCAATATGCAGCAGTCACTGCTTATTTTAATATATTCATCCATCGCGGCAGCAGCGCGCTTGCCCGCGCCCATAGCGAGGATAACGGTGGCCGCGCCGGTGACAGCGTCGCCGCCGGCAAACACTCCGTCCTTGGAGGTGATGCCGTGTTCTTCATCCG
>NZ_BAAGGY010000042.1:0-8282 GCF_054658635.1 Agathobaculum sp. TL06 | reverse complement strand
CGGAAATGGCGAAGATGATCTTCGTTGTCCGCAACAACTCCATTGATGATTCGGCCTACGCGAACAACTCTTCGAAGATGACCGACATCAACAGCCACTGGGCCAAGGGCTACATCAAGTTCTGCGAGTCCCAGGGCATCATCGCCGGCTACGGCGACAACACCTTTAAGCCCGACGCGACTGTTACCGGCGTAGAGGCGGCCAAGATGTTGCTCGTTCTGACCGGTTATGACGCTGACAAGGCTGGCCTGACCGGTCACAACTGGTCCACCAACACCCTGAAGTATGCCGGTTCCGCCGGTATCCTGGACGACGTAGGCTCCGGTCTGGAGTCCGGCCTGCCGCGTCAGTACGCCGCGCAGATGATCTACAACACGCTGGACACCAACCGTGTCAAGTGGTCCACCGACTCCGACTCCTTTGACGACAACCTCGGCAATGGCTACAAGGAGACCGTTGGCTACGCTTACATGGGTCTGACCAAGTCTGTTGGTATCCTGACTACTGTCAGCAAGGACTCCCTCACCCTGACCGGTATCGACGAGGCGGAGAGCGACAAGGTTTACTCCGGCAGCAATCCGTACGCTACCAACTTCACCAAGGTGAAGGAGGATTACTCCAGCCTGCTGGGCCAGAAGGTCAAGGTCATGTTCAAGGACGGCAAGACCAACAACGTCCTGGGCGTTTACGCGGTTTCCGACAACGAAGCCTACACCGTTAACGCTTCTGAAGTAGAGTCCGATGGCGATAAGGTCAAGTTCGGCGGCAAGTCCTACTCGATCGAGAACGCTTACGGCAATGACTACATCGATGTTTACTACACCGACATCGAGGGCAAGGAAACTGCCGTAACCGGTGAGGATGGCGCCTCTTCGGGTAACTCCAAGAGCTTCACCTCTCAGGCGGGTGTCAAGTACACTGCCGCCAACAGCAAGTACGGCTTTGAGGCTGAAGAGCTGTTCGACGATTGGGATACCTCCTCTGCGGTAATGCAGTTCGTCGATTCCGACGGCAACGGCCGCTTCGACTCCGTTATCATCACCGACTACGCCGCGGCTGAGGTCACCTCTGTTACCTCCTCCAAGGTAGTTGCCGGCAAGAGCTATGAGTTCGACGAAGAGAACATCGACGACGACCTCAAGGCGGACGACTGGGCGATTATCTCCTACGACCGCTACAACGACTGCACCCGCGTTGCCAAGGCTGACGTTATCACCGGCAAGCTGGACGGCCTGAAGAAGGACAGCACTTCCGAGAACTACAACGCAAACAAGGGTACTGGCGTTAAGTATCATGAGTACCAGATCGGCGACGAGTGGTACAATGGCGCAACCGACAAGGACGGCCGTACCGATATCAGCACCGTTAAGGCGGGCGACGAGGTCGAGGCTGTTGTTGTAAACGGCGTTGCATGGAAGATCAAGCGCTCTTCGGGCAACGGCTCTCTGGCTGATGTGACCGACATTGCGATGGTCGTTAACAAGGATGCCGGCATTGGCGGCAATCAGGTCAAGCTGCAGTTCTTCAACGACACTACCAAGGTTGTTGACGTTGACGATGACAGCACGATCAAGTATGCTTCCCTGAAGGTCGGCGCGCTGTATGAGTACAGCATCTCCGGCGGCGAGTACTCTTTCGAGGGTCTGTCCACGGAAGACGATTACTACGGCGATTACACCTATGTCGGCACTGCTTCGTACACCGCCAAGGACGATGCGCTGAACGGCAAGAAGATTGACGACACTGCCAAGGTTATCCTGTTCGAGGATAACGGCAAGGATACCGGCAATGACTCCAAGGTCATCACCGGCAAGCAGCTCAAGGCGCTGGAAAGCTCCGCTGTCACTTATGAGGGCGATGCGGCTTACTTCACCGCTGACGTAAACGGCCTGACCCGCGTTGCGGCGATTGCTGTTGAGGTCGACAAGCTGCCCGAAACCACCACTTCCAACGACTTCTACGGCTACATCCTGTCCGACGCGAAGGAGTCCGGCACGAACGAGGTTTCCTACACCGTGCTGCTCGAAGGCGCTGACGAGGCCGTAACGGTTTACGAGAAGAACGCCAAGACCGGTGACCGCAAGAAGAACACCCTGATTGGCTATAAGTCCCTCGACGGTGAGGATGCCGACAAGCGTTACATCGACGACGTACATCTGTACACGATGGGCGATACCAACTTTGCTCTGGGCGCTATCACCGATGTGAACAGCAAGCAGACCACGGTTCAGGTTGCCGGCTGGCAGGGCGGCGCCTCCAATCAGGCTGTTGCCAACAACGGCGTAACCGGTGAGTTCGATGTGACTTCGGATACCATCGTATTCTACATCGATACCGACGCAAAGACCGGTTCTTCGACTGGTTCGATCCGCAAGGCTACCAAGTGGTACTCCGATGCGGACGGCGCGAAGATTGTTACTGCTTCCAATGACGAGTATATTGCCAATACGGTTTACCTGACCAATGGCGACGACGAGATGGAAGTCCTAGTCGTTGAGTCTGGCGACAACCAGTTCCGCGGCAAGTACGCTGACGCGCTCAAGTCGACCTCTGACACCACAACCAAGTCGGCTTCTGCGGAGGATGCTAATGTTGTATTTGGTCAGACTTCCGCTACTATTAAGCTGACTACTAAGAATTTCGAAAACGGTTCTACAATTGAACTGACTGCGCCGACGACGGGCGTAACACTGGGTACGACCACGACTACGAACGACGAGACGAATATCAGTCTCACTGGTCTGAGTGCCAGTGAAAATGCTGGCACGGTTTACGACCTGACCTTTAAGATCACGGACAAGACCGATACCAGTGCAGTGGAATACGCTAATGCAAAGCTGACTGTTGTTCCGGCTACGATTGCCGATTTCACCGGCATGTCCGTAACCGAAGGCACTAAGGCTGCCTCTACCGTAACAGCGGATGCTATTTTCACGGCTGCAACCTTGGCTAATACTACGGCTGAGATTGACAGCATCAAGTTCAACAACGTGGACGTAAAGGGAACCTCCACCGCAATTGTAGTTGGTGATTTCATCACCGTAACGGTCAAGTTGACTCCGAATGCAAACTATGTATTTGCTTCTGACATTGCGGAAAAGACTCCTGTCGCTTTGACCACCAACACCGGTGCGACCAGCAGCGTTGAGGTCAAGGATGGCGTTGTATATGTCACTTACACCTTGGCGCGCATCACTGCGTAACAATTAACAACGAAAACCCCCGAGGATTCCTCGGGGGTTTTCCCTTTTCCGTTTTACCGGAACGCGATGTAGTAAAACTGTGCGCCGTTGTAGTTGAGCTTGCTGTATTTGTACTCATACAGCGTAAAACCGTTGGAAACAATGCCACAGTAATCTGTTTTGTAGCCTTGCAGCATCAAGGTGCTGTAAACCGCGGTTTCGTCCGCGATCAGGCCGTCCTTATGGCCGATAATGACCGCCTTGGGTGTGAACCCGATCGACAGGGTGCGCGGATAGCTGCCGGTTCCGGTGTAGGTGCCGAAATACACCTCGCTTTTCTGCGGCACGGCGGTTTCGAGCGCGCTCACCCGTCCGGAAAGCGCCTGGCGCGCCTGCCCCTCGGCGGTCAGCGCGGCCTGGGTCGCTTTCGCGTCCAACTCGGCGGCAAGCTCGTCCGAGAGCATCTCTCGGTCGATCGTGTCCCCGAACGTGTCCACCACGATGCCCTCCACCCGCGCCTCCAGCCGTGAGGCGTCGTCGCAGATTCCGTTGACTGCCTGCCGCAGCTCCTCCGGACTGCTGTCGAACCGCGCTTTCAGCTCGTTCGGCGCGAGCGTGGGCTGGTCGGGTAAGTCTGTGATTTTGTGCTGAAACGCTGTGATTTTATGATCGCTGAATGACATGAAAAACCTCCTTCTGTTTGGGGCGGCCGGAGTTCCCCTCGCGCGCGTTCCTCTGACCACGCGGGCGCGCGCGTGAGGGGTTCCCTGCCCGCCGTTTGCACCGACACGGGAAAGTAAGCGTCTATCAGAATAGCAGAAACGGGAAAAAGCGCAAGGGCAAGTATTTGCCCTTGCGCTTTCCGTTTTTTCGGCTATTATAACGGTTGCTTACTTTCCCCGCAGGAAAAACCAAACGGGGCGGCTTCGCCCCACGCGCGCCTGCGCGCGCTGTCCAAAGAACGCGCGCGGGCAGCACCGACAAAAAGGAGGAAACCATGTCTTTTTCTGACCACAAGATCACGCAATTCACACACAAAATCACAGACCTGCCCGACCAGCCTACGCTCGCGCCGAACGAACTGAAAGCGCGGTTCGACAGCAGTCCGGAGGAGCTGCGGCAGGCAGTCAACGGAATCTGCGACGACGCATCACGGCTGGAGGCGCGGGTGGAGGGCATCGTGGTGGACACGTTCGGGGACACGATCGACCGAGAGATGCTCTCAGACGAGCTTGCCGCCGAGCTGGACGCGAAAGCCGAACAAACCGCGCTGACCAGTGAAACCACCGCGCTGAAAAACCGTGTCAGCAGCCTGGAACAGGCGATGCCGAAAAAGGCGCAGGTCATTTACGGCACCTATACCGGCGACGGGACGGAAAACCGGTTGATTTCCCTTGGTTTTAAGCCGTATCTGGTCATACTTGCGCCAACGATAGGCAATTTTGAAATGCTGGAAACGATAACGGTATGCCACAGGCTCTGCGGCAGCTCCCCTCCGGAGCTTTCCAGCTCCCACCTGACGGAAAACGGCTTCCTCGTTTCTGCATCGGACAGTATGAGCATCAACCGCAGCCACAACCCCAACGAATCCGGAAAAACCTACGGCTATATCGCCTTTGGGCTGTAAAAAAGGGAAAACCCCTCTCATTCGAGAGGGGTTTTCTTATTGTCTTATAAGTTAAGACAGTTGCGCGGTCAGAGTAGCAACTACAGTAGCAGTCTTACCATCCTGAGACGGAGTGACAGTTACAGTATAATCGCTGATCGTTACAGATGCAGAGAAACCAGTGAAGCTGTAGCCTTCCTTCGCAGTCAGAGTAGCGGTAGCGCGATACCACTTGCCATTCGCTGCGTTGCCAGTGTCAGACGCCCAGCCGCTCTGTCCGTCATCGCTCTTCTCCCAGGTAGTGGCACCGACATCATAGCCTTTGCCGCTATTGTCAGAGAACGATACACCAGACAGCGGGCTGCTGTCAGTCGGCTTGCTCAGGTTCAGCTTTACATCCGGAGTAGCAGTAACAACCTTGATCGTCTGCTCGGTCTTCTGATCGCCCAGGGTAACAACGATCTTGTAATCGCCAACCTTGGTGGTGGTCTTGGTCGCTACCGTAAAGGTCTGCGCATCGGCGTTGTTGTCTTTGATCAGAGTGAGGCTGCCGCCCATATCGAAGTCAGCAGACTTGTCAGTGCCCTGATTGTCAACAACCTTTACGACCGGGGTGAGCATCCAGGCGTTCTGGTAGCCAACCGTACCGGTGTAGGTCTTAACGGTGGCGAAAGTAGCGTCGTCCGTGGTGTCGTAGCTGGTCTTCAGGACAACGTTGCTCGCTTCCTTGTTGATGGTGAAGCTCGCGCTAACAGTCTTGCCGTCAACCGTTACCTTCAGCGTAGCGGTGCCTTCCTTCTTCGGGGTACCCTTGATGGTCACAACGGACTTGCCATCGCTGTCGATATCGGTAGCCGAAGCGGTCAGGCCGTCAGCATCGCTCAGGGAAACGCGGACAGAGGTACCCTTGTTGATGTTCTTGGTCGTAACGGTAACGTTCATATCAACGGAATCGCCAACTGCCACGTCATTGATGGAGCCGATCTTGACGTCAGAAGCGTTCGCATCCTCGCCGTCAACAACGCCGCCGGTGGTGTCAACCGTGTAAACGTCGTTGTCCAGATACTCGCCCTGATCGATGATCAGCAGCTCGATCTCGTCGTCGTTGCCGATTACCAGAGCGTTCGCCAGGTAGTCGCCGTCAACCTTCTGCGCTTCCTTGATCTCGCCGTCCTCTACGCCGATCTCCAGATCCTTGTCAGCATCGGTGTCGATGTAGAATACGTCGCTGCCGCTTACCTTGTCCAGCTCATGGTTGCCGTTTGCGCCGACCGGATCCTTCGCAAAGATTGCGGTATCCTTCTTGTCGTTTACGCTGGTTACAGCAGTGAACGTAATGTCAGAAGCGGTCAGATGATCCACATCGTCAATTACCTTTACGCCGTCCTTCTCGTTGAGCGTATCGTAGCCGATAACCGTACCCTTCGCGCGGTCGGAAGTGCTGTTCTTTTCCTCGCGAACCGTTACATTTTCAGAACCGTTCCAGAAGGTGTACTCGATCGTGCGGTTGTCTACCTTGTAGGGCTTGGTAACGATGTAGCCGTAGTTGCTCCAGGTCTTGACGATGCCGTCCAAGCTGTTGACTGCAACAGCCATAGCGCCGACGCGGTCGATGCCGCTCATGCTGCCGTAGAAGCCATAGATATCAGAACCGCTGATGATCTTGCCGTTAGCCAGAGCCTTGAACTGCTTGCCGGAGATCTTCTTGGAGTCGTTGCCGCTATCGTTGGTGCCAACGCTCGCGCCGCCCTTCGGCAGGAACAGCAGGACTTCCGCGTCGTCGTCGATGCTGTACTTGCCCAGAGAGCTGAATGCGTTCGTGCTGGAAGTCTTCTGCGAGCCCATGTAGGTCATGTCGCCGTAGTACTCCTCATACTTGCTGTCGGCAACGCCATCCTTCAGGGTCTCAAAGCTGTACTCGTCGCCGGATACGTCGTAGCCGTAAACAGTGCCGGGCTTCAGATTATCCCACTTAACAGAGCTGTCGCTGTCGAACTTGACCGTCTTGGTGGTGCCGTCGAAGAACGCCAGCTTGACTTCATCCTCGATACCGGTGGTACCCTTGTTGACGACCATTGCAACTTCGTCAACCTTGCCGTCCGCCTTGCCGGAAACGCGCTTGACATAGAACATGATGTTGTTGACAACAACATACTCTACCTCGTTGCCCGCCTTAACGGTGTTCAGATCGGATTCGCTTGCGGTGGACTGAACCTTCGCAGCGCCCTTAAACCAGTCGTCGCCCACGCGGTACTCGTTGTAGGTTACCTTGCTTGTGGAGACGTCGCCGCCGTCAAAGAAGACATTGGCAGACTGGTTATCGCGCAGGCCGTTCAGGGTGCCGGTGGACTTGTCAGCCTTGACGATATCCTTGTTGTCGTTATACAGGTTCTCGGTGATAACGACCCAGTCGTCCTTGGCGATACCGTCCGCGATGTTCTCATCCGCGGTCTTGTAGGTCTTGCCGCTGGCAATGATCTTGTCGGAAGAAGCGTAGGATACCTTGGCAACGTTGTAGGTGGTAACGTTCAGGGTATCAATCTTGCCGTTGCCGTCGGTATCGACGAACGTGTACATGTTCGGGTTCAGCTTGTTGTTGTCCAGCTCGTCGAGCGTGGTGCCTTCAGCAACCTGGCCGTCGATGTAGGTAGCGATCGCGTCACCCTTGTTGGAGTCGTAGATGGTCTTGCTGTCCGCGTCGCCGTAGAACTCAACCGAGTAGGAGGAGCCGCCGAACTTGACCTTGTCGCCGTCCTTCTCGGTGCCGTTTGCAGCAACCGTGTAGGAGGTGTTGTCAGAGATCGCGTAGATGCCGAGGACGTTGTTGGTCTTGCCGTCCTTGAACATGATCTTGACCTTCTGGCCGAGCAGCTTGGAGTAATCCGAGCCTACCTTGGTGAAGGAAACAGTCTTGTAATCCTTGGACTGGTGGTAGTTGTCGGAATCATAGCTGCCGTCGATCTTGATGGTCAGGGAGTCCTTGCTCATCTCGGTCAGGGTGCCGACGTCATAGGACAGGCCCATGTAAGCGGAGCCGACCGTCTCCTTGATGCCGCCGTTGAGAACGTCGTCAAAGGACTGGGAATCGTCCGACCACTTGACGCGGTTGGCGTCCAGCGTGTTGTAGATCATCTGCGCGGCGTACTGACGCGGCAGGCCCTGCTCCAGGCCGGAGTTTACGTCGTCCAGCAGGCCGGCGGAGCCAGCATACTTCAGGGTATTGGTAGACCAGTTGTGGCCTACCAGACCAGCCTTGTTTGCGTCATAACCGGTCAGAACGAGCAGCATCTTCGCCGCCTCTACGCCGGTAACGGTCGCGTCGGGCTTGAAGGTGTTGTCGCCGTAGCCGGCGATGATGCCCTGGGATTCGCAGAACTTGATGTAGCCCTTGGCCCAGTGGCTGTTGATGTCGGTCATCTTCGAAGAGTTGTTCGCGTAGGCCGAATCATCAATGGAGTTGTTGCGGACAACGAAGATCATCTTCGCCATTTCCG
>NZ_BAAGGY010000041.1:0-8384 GCF_054658635.1 Agathobaculum sp. TL06 | reverse complement strand
GCCATCAGAAAAAGGTTCTCGCACTGGTGCTGGCGTTCGCATGCGCGTTCACCATGTTTGCCGGTGCGGCGTTCACGGACGAGGCGGACATTAAGGCCACCGACGCTGTGAACATGCTGACGGCGCTGGGCGTTATCGAGGGCAACCCCGATGGCTCTTTCAAGCCGGATGCAACCGTTACTCGTGCGGAAATGGCGAAGATGATCTTCGTTGTCCGCAACAACACCATTGATGATTCGGCTTACGAGAACAACTCCTCGAAGATGACCGACATCAGCAGCCACTGGGCCAAGGGCTACATCAAGTTCTGCGAGTCCCAGGGCATCATCGCCGGCTACGGCGACAACACCTTCCGTCCGGACGCGACCGTAACCGGCGTGGAAGCGGCCAAGATGCTGCTTGTTCTGGCTGGCTACGACGCTGACAAGGCTGGTCTGGTAGGCCACGACTGGTCCACCAACACCCTGCGTTACGCTGGCTCCGCCGGCATCCTGGACGACGTAAACGCCGGCCTGGAATCCGGTCTGCCGCGTCAGTACGCCGCGCAGATGATCTACAACACGCTGGACACCAACCGCGTGAAGTGGTCCGAGGATTCCAAGTCCTTTGACGACGTCCTCAACGGCGGCATCAAGGAGACCGTTGGCAAGGCCTACATGAAGCTGTACAGCTCTGTCGGCACCCTGATCTCCGTCGATACCGACACGCTGACCCTGACCGGCATCGATGCGGCGGAAAGCGACCCGATCAGCTCTTCCACCAACAACGGTACGGTTAGCTACCGTTACGGCGAGGAGTTCACCAAGGTCGGCACCGACTACTCCAGCCTGCTCGGCCAGAAGGTCAAGGTCATGTTCAAGGACGGCAAGACCAACTCCGTAATGGGCGTTTACCCGCTCTCTGACAACGAGGTCTACACGGTTGTTGCGAACGGCACCGAGAAGGACGGCGACAAGGTTAAGTTTGGCGGCAAGTCCTACTCTGTTGAGCTGACCAACGGCGGCATCAAGACCTACATCGACGGCGCGCTGTCCGATCCGACCACGCTGGCGCAGCTGGACGCGAACGCGCTCAACCCGAACATGTACACCTTCGTTGACGCGGACGGCAACAACAAGCTCGACACCCTGATTGTCAAGACCTACAACGTTGCCAAGGTTACCTACGCTGCTTCGGATAAGATCATCGCGGGCGGCAAGACCTACAAGTTCGCTGACGAGAACATCGACGAGAACATCGCCAAGGACGACTGGGTCGTTATCACCGAGAACCTGTATAACGACAACAAGGACATCGTCAAGGCTGACATGGCTACCGATAAGCTGAGCGGCCTGCGCGATAACAACACCAATAAGTCCATCTACTTTGACGGCGGCAAGATCCAGACCGGTAAATCCTACGACGAGTACAAGATCGGCGACGACTGGTACAAGGGCGGCGAGGATCTGGTTCAGGGCTCCCTCAGCGAGAACGACCTGAACTCTGTCAAGGCCGGCGAGAACGTAGAGTATGTTGCTGTCAACGGCGTCATGTTCTATGTTAAGAAGGCTTCCGGCACCGGCACCGGCCGCGTTGCGGACGTTGCGATGGTTCTGGCAAAGGATACCACCGGCGTAGAGGACCGCGCGAAGATCGCGTTCTTCGACGGAACGACCGATACCGTTGACGTTGATACCGTCTACACGGATAACAACGGCACGGAAGGCACTCTCTCCAACCTGACTCCTGGCGTTGTATACGAGTACAGCGTATCCGGCGACAAGTATGATTTCGAGCCGCTGAAGTCCGGCATCCAGGACGAGAAGTACGAGGAGTACTACGGCGACCTGACCTACCGCACCGAATCGAATGGCGACGAGCTGACGACGGATGACTTTGGCTCCGCTGGTCTGTCCGCGCAGGGCGATCTGGCTACTTTCGACGGCATGAAGATCGATGACGACGCGCAGGTTCTGCTGTACAGCAGCAACGATTCCAAGAAGATCACCGGCAAGCAGTTCAAGGCTATGGCCTACACCAAGGTCGTAAGCGGTAAGACTGTCTATGCGTTCTCCGGCGATATGAACGGCCTTGACCGCATCGGCGCTCTGGCTGTTGAAGTCGACAACTTTACCGGCCTGGTTAAGACCTGGAGCAACTACGGCTACATCGTAACCAAGCCCACCAGAATCGATTCCAAGACCATCACCTACACCGTATGGACCACAAACGGCAACGTTGAGGTTCAGGAAGAGAAGAGCAACATCAATGCGCGCGCTAAGGGTACCGTAATCGGCTTTGACACGCTGAACGAGAAGGACGGCGTCAATGTGATCGACGACGTAGAGGCGCTGGGTGCAAGCACGTCCAACACTGTTACCGACGACATCACCTTTACCGCTATCACCGACGCGAACTCCAAGAGCGTACAGTTTGCTGTGAAGCCGGTTGGCGGCAGCAGCACCGAGCTTGACGTTGCGGGTACGATCCTGTACATCGATTCCAACGCGGACAATGATCTTGACATCGGCGTAGAAGACGGCGAGATCAAGGATGCGCAGAAGATCGACGGCAAGTATCTGGCGAACGCGCTGGTTATCGGCAATGGCGACGACATTGAGCTGCTGATCGTCGATCAGGGCGAGTACCTCAAGAACGACGCGTATAAGGCTGACCTTGCGACTGCTTCCAACGTAATCTACGGCGGCGATGCTTCCGCGCAGTCGATCAGCGATGAGACGTTTGACAACGCTACGGTTGGCACGGCTTACGAAGTACAGAAGACGCTGACCGCCAAGAACATTGCGGATAACAAGTCTGCTTATGTTGAGATCACCGCTGGCGACAACCTGGGCCTGAACGTAAAGGTTTCCGACGTTGACGATGAGAAGATCACTGTTACCGTTTCCGGCACGCCGACCAAGACCGGCACGCTGAAGTTCAAGGTTTCCGCGGACGACGCGACCTCTGACGTGATGCAGGTTGAGGTTAAGGACGCGGCAGAAGTTGTAGGTTCTGTTGAACGCGTGAACGTATCTGGTACCGCGACTTACGGCACTATTTCTGGTGATGTTACCATCAACGCGTTGTTCAAGGACGCGGCGGTTATGACCCCGACCTACAAGATTTACCTGAAGACCGATGCTTCGGAAACGGACTTGGTAGGCGAGGCGAACGGCTTTACTAATTCGGATGCGTTCGATATGCTGAGCCAGGACAGCGAGGTTGGTACTGCGAAGTTCAAGACCAAAGCAACCACTCCGGCTGGCACTTATGTAGTCAAGATTTCTCTGGATGAGGATACCTATAAGACTGCGGAGTTTACAGTTGCACAGCTTCAGCCGACGCTTGCGGTAAAGACTGGTGAGACTTCGGGTACTACCATCAAGCTGACTGGTGCTACGGGTATCACTGAAGATGATCTGAAGAATATTACGGTAACTGCGACTGGTACTGTTGGTTCTAACGCTGATACTGATTTGGGAGTAGACGATGTAACAGTATCGAGTGGTGAAATCACCATCACGATTACGAAGACTCTGGACAGCTCCTCTCCGGTTAAGGTTACATTTGCAGGCACTTCGGCAAATGTTATCTTCCCTGCAGAAGTAACTGGTACGGCGAATGCCTAATTAGCACGAAAACCCCTCTCATACGAGAGGGGTTTTCCCTTTGCCCTGCGTTAAACGCCGATCGCTATGTAGCCATAGGTCACGCCTGACTGGTTGAAGTTGTCGCTGTTGTTAAGCTTATTGTTCTCGCTTTGCGATACGCGGAAGCCGCCGGTTTCCAGATGCGCCGGCCAACTGGAAATTTTGGTGTTTGCGCCGTCGATCATCGTCGCCATGTTGGTGAACATGCCGTAGTAGGTCATGGTCCCCGTACGCCCGACAAACACCAGATACGGCCGGAACCCGACGGAAATCAGCCGGTTTTCCGTCCCGTTGCCTGTGTAGGTGCCATAAGCACAGCGCGCTTTCTGCGGCACCGCGCTCTCCAGCGCGCTCACCCGTCCGGAAAGCGCTTGGCGCGCCTGTTCCTCGGCGGTCAGCGCGGTTTGTTCGGCTTTCGCGTCCAGCTCGGCGGCAAGCTCGTCCGAGAGCATCTCTCGGTCGATCGTGTCCCCGAACGTGTCCACCACGATGCCCTCCACCCGCGCCTCCAGCCGTGAGGCGTCGTCGCAGATTCCGTTCACCGCCTGCCGCAGCTCCTCCGGACTGCTGTCAAAGCGCGCTTTCAGTTCGTTCGGCGCGAGCGTGGGCTGGTCGGGTAGGTCTGTGATTTTGTGCTGAAACGCTGTGATTTTATGATCGCTGAATGACATGAAAAACCTCCTTCTGTTTGGGGCGGCCGGAAATACCCTCGCGCGCGTTCCTCTGACCACGCGGGCGCGCGCGTGAGGGGTTCCCTGCCCGCCGTTTGCACCGACACGGGAAAGTAAGCGTCTATCAGAATAGCAGAAACGGGAAAAAGCGCAAGGGCAAGTATTTGCCCTTGCGCTTTCCGTTTTTTCGGCTATTATAACGGTTGCTTACTTTCCCCCGCATATGAAAAACCAGACGGGGCGGCTCCGCCCCACGCGCGCCCGCGCGCGCTGTCCAAAGAACGCGCGCGGACGGCACCGACAAAAAGGAGGAAACCATGTCTTTTTCTGACCACAAGATCACGCAATTCACGCACAAAATCACAGACCTACCCGACCAGCCGAGCCTGCCGGCAAACGAACTGAAAGCGCGCTTCGACAGCAGTCCGGAGGAGCTGCGGCAGGCAGTGAACGGAATCTGCGACGACGCATCACGGCTGGAGGCGCGGGTGGAGGGCATCGTGGTGGACACGTTCGGGGACACGATCGACCGAGAGATGCTCTCCAACGAGCTTGCCGCCGAGCTGGACGCGAAAGCGACCCAAACCGCGCTGACCGGCGTTGACAGCCGCCTGCAGACCGCGGAAAACACCCTGCAAACGCACACCACGCAGCTTACCCAAAAATCAGAGTTGTATTTCGGCACCTACACAGGGACAGGTACAAGCGCAACAAAAACCGTTTCGCTTGGATTCACCCCGAAAGCCGTATTAGTGGTGGCTTATCAGTCCAAATATGACGGAGAATACAACCGCACCACCGTACAGCTTGCCGTGCAGGGGGCAAACGCAAAAATCGTCAGCATTGTGTCCGGCGGGTTTACGGTTACCAATGAACTGAACGATTCCACGTCATCCGCAAACCCCTATCGCTATCTTGCGCTCAAATAAAAAGGAAAATCCCCCCGGAAACCCGGGGGGATTTTCAATCACATATTACGCAGTGATGGTCACATAGTAATAAGCAGTCAGGGTATCAGTTGTAGCGTCATAAGACGAAACCAGCGGACCAGTGGTGACCAGATTCGCCGAGGAACTGCTCGCCAGAGAGATAGTAGCCGGTGCGGATACACCCGTCAACGTATAATTATCTGCCGCAGAGATGACAACCTTAAATGCGATCTGAGTATTTGCCTTATAGGAAACATTCGAATCCATTTCATTGCCGTTGCTGACCAGATACCACTTCTTATCAGATTCGATAGTGCCAACGCCAGTTCCGGTCGCGGTAGCTGCCAGCGAATCCAGGGACGGAATCGCAGCGTTCGTAACCGTCGTCACATCGACATTCGAATCTGCCAGCGCAGTAAGCGTTGCCGTTGCATCCGAAACAGTAACATTTACAGTGGCTTCTGCATCGCCGCAGGTAAACTTCACCGTATATTCGCCAACCGGTGTGTTCGCTGCAATCTTGATCTGGTAAGTAACTTTATTATCACCCTTGACAATCGTCAGCTTGTGCGTATTGTTGTCAATAGTATTGCCGGAAGAGTCCAGAACCGTAATGTTAGCGTTCGAAGTCGTAACCGTAACATCTTTAGCCGCGTCTTTAGTGTCGATGTTTTTAGCCGTCAGTGTCTGCGAGCTAACCGTCTGATCGCTGGTGCTGAACGTCTTAGCAACATCGCTATCGGCAGTCAGGCTCTGCGCCGCAGTATCGACCACATACGGGTTATCAACGAACTTGCCCTTTACGTCGATAACAATCACTTCAAAGTCATCGCCGTTGAGCAGGAACAGCACGCTTGCGTAATCCGAGGTGATCGGGGAGCCGTTCATGATGCCGATGTTGCCGCCCTCCGCATTTGCGCTGTAATCGTTGTCGGAGTTGACGTAGATCACGGTCGTATCGTCTACGATGTCATGCTCGCCATATGCTGCGCTGTTGTCCGCAAACGAGGTACCCGGCTGCTTGGTAACGTTCAGGGTCTTGTCGTTGTCAGACTTGCTCTCGATATTGGCGACGCCCATCTTCTTCAGGCTGACGTCGCTGATCTTGTTGTTGTTTGCAGTGTCGATGGACTTGTAGCCGATGACCAGACCAGCCTGGCGGTTGGTCAGCGAGCCGGTGTAATCCTCGGTAACCTCGATCATCTCAGAGCCGGTCCAGATCGGGTAGGAGATCTGGTTGTTGCCGCTGTTGACGGCGCGGTCCAGAATGTAAGCGTAGTTGTCGTTGGTGTCCAGATTCTTGTAGTTATCCAGATTCTTCACCTTGACTGCCAGCGCGCCCACGCGGGTCAGGCCGTCCATATCGCCTACGAATACGGCGGTAGCCTTGGTGTTAGCATCATTGTCCAGCGTCAGGTTCTTGAACTGCTTGCCG
This sequence comes from Agathobaculum sp. TL06, assembly GCF_054658635.1. Lineage (NCBI taxonomy): Bacteria > Bacillati > Bacillota > Clostridia > Eubacteriales > Butyricicoccaceae > Agathobaculum > Agathobaculum sp. TL06. Next base: position 1,717 of record NZ_BAAGGY010000041.1, on the reverse strand, counting down.
GTGATGTACTTGCGGTCGCCGTCAGCGTACAGCATAACCTTGGCGCTGTCAGCGATCTTGTAGGTAGAGCCACTGATCGTGATGCTTTCGTTTTTCTGGTTCTTGACATCATTGATACCGGTGTCGTACGCGGTGAAGTCGCCGTAGTAGTCCTTATCATTAGTGTTCAGCGCGGTGAAGGTGTACTCGTCGCCCGATACGGAGAACTCGTAAACCTCGCCCGGGGTCATAGCGGCCGTGGTGTCGCTGTCGATGTCAACGGTCTTCTTGGTGCCGTCGAACAGGGCGATGCTGGCCTTATTGGTGCCGACAACCTTGTCGGTGCCGAGGATCATCGCCACATCGGAGATCTCGCCGTTGGAGCCGGCAGAGGTGCGCTTGACGTAATACAGCACGCCGTTGACTGCGACCGCCTCAACGCTGTCGCCCGCCTTCACGGTCTTCAGGTCGGGGGCGTTGTCGCCATCCTTTGCAGCGTTGTACCAGGTGTCGTCGATCTTGTACTGGTCGAACTTGCTCTTGTCAGACAGGGTGCCTTCCTTGGTAGCGGTCAGCTTGCCGGTGATCTTATCGGCCTTGACAATGGTCTTGCAGTCATTGTAGCGGTCGTAGGAGATCACAGCCCAGTCGTCCTTGGCGATATCCTCGTCGATCTTCTCGTCAGCGAACTTGTAGGTCTCGCCGCCGGCAACGATCTGAGAGGAAGACGCATAGGTGACCTTGGCCGCGGTGTAGTCGGTAACGATGACCGTATCGAGCTTGCCGTCCGCGTCAGAGTCGATGAACGTCATCACGTCGGAGGACTGGTCGAGGTCTTCGAAGTACGAGGACTTCTTGACCTCATCATCCTCAACATAGGCGGTCTTATCGCCGTCAAACTCGGTGATGTATACCTTAACGGCATCGTTTACCGTCTTGGTATTGGAGGTGGCAGTATGGTCGATCGCGTCGGTCTTGAGCGAGTAGGACTTGCCGCCGAACTTGACCTTGGCGCCATCCGGCTCAACCTCGTTGGCGTTTACGGTGTAGACCGTGTTGTCGGAGAGCGCATAAACGCCCAGGACGTCATTGGTCTTGCCGTCCTTGAACATGACCTTGACCTTCTGGCCCAGCAGGCTGGAGTAGTCGGTAGCGACCTTGGTGAAGTCGGTGCCGTAGGTGTACACGACGTTGCCGCTCACCGTCTTGGAAGAAACGGGATCGCTCTCCGCACCGTCGATGTTGGTCAGCGCGATGGTGTCGCGGTCAACGTCGACCAGGGTACCGACAGAGCTGTACAGCTTCATGTAGGCCTTGCCAACGGTCTCCTTGATGCCGCCGTTGAGGACGTCGTCAAAGGACTTGGAATCCTCGGACCACTTCACGCGGTTGGTATCCAGCGTGTTGTAGATCATCTGCGCGGCGTACTGGCGCGGCAGCCCCTGCTCCAGGCCGGCGTTTACGTCGTCCAGGATGCCGGCGGAGCCAGCGTAGCGCAGGGTGTTGGTGGACCAGTCGTGGCCTACCAGACCAGCCTTGTCAGCGTCGTAGCCGGACAGAACGAGCAGCATCTTGGCCGCTTCTACGCCGGTAACAGTCGCGTCGGGCTTAAAGGTGTTGTCGCCGTAGCCGGCGATGATGCCCTGGGACTCGCAGAACTTGATGTAGCCCTTGGCCCAGTGAGTGCTGATGTCGGTCATCTTCGAGGAGTTGTTCTCGTAAGCCGAATCATCAATGG
>NZ_BAAGGY010000040.1:0-10831 GCF_054658635.1 Agathobaculum sp. TL06 | reverse complement strand
AAATGGCGAAGATGATCTTCGTTGTCCGCAACAACACCATTGATGATTCGGCTTACGAGAACAACTCCTCGAAGATGACCGACATCAGCACTCACTGGGCCAAGGGCTACATCAAGTTCTGCGAGTCCCAGGGCATCATCGCCGGCTACGGCGACAACACCTTCCGTCCGGACGCGACCGTAACCGGCGTAGAAGCGGCCAAGATGCTGCTCGTTCTGGCTGGCTACGACGCTGACAAGGCCGGTCTGGTAGGCTCCAACTGGTCCACCAACACCCTGCGCTACGCGGGCGCTGCTGGCATTCTGGACGATGTAAACGCCGGTCTGGAATCCGGTCTGCCGCGCCAGTACGCCGCGCAGATGATCTACAACGCGCTGGAGACCAACCGCGTCAAGTGGTCCAACGACTCCGGCTCTTTTGACGACATCCTCAACGGCGGCGTCAAGGAGACGGTCGGCAAGGCTTACATGGGCCTGTGCTATGACTACGGCACCCTGGTTTCCATCTCCAAGGACTCCCTCTCCATCGTGCTGAATGACAGCTACAGCTCGGACAACTACCACGGCTGGCGCACCAACAACAACAGCACCTCCTGGGTTGGCGGCGATGTGACCTTCACCAAGGTCAGCACCGATTACTCCAACCTGATGGGCCAGACTGTCAAGGTCATGTTCAAGGATGGCAAGACCAACGACGTGCTCGGCGTTTACCCGACCTCTGACAACACCACCTACTCCACCGTTATGAACGCGGTTGAGGCTGACGGCGCCAAGATCAAGTTCGGCGGCAAGTCCTACTCGCTGGAGAACAGTGGCGTTACGGTATATGTCAATGGCGAAGTGGTGAATGACGGGGCAAATCCCTCCGTTGTTACCCTGAAGAAGGCCGGCGATTTTGACAACGACTTTACCAATTCCACCACCGGCACGACCCTGCTGACTTCTTCCACTGACTATGTCGGCAGCGCACAGGTTGGTTCCAAGAGCTTCGACGCTCGCCCGCTCAACCGCATCTCTGCGGACGAAGTGATCTTCGTTGACTCGAACGACAACGGCAAGATCGACACCGCGATCCTGACCACGGTTGACGTAGCCAAGGCTACTTATGTTTCCTCCGACGAGATCGTCGCGGGCGGCACGACCTACAAGTACGAGGACGAGCAGATTGCTGACGATATCGAGAAGAACGACTATGTCGCGATCCGCGAGGACCTCTACAACGATTGCAAGTCCATCACCCGCACCGAGAAGCTGACCGGCGTTAAGGTGACCGGCACCAAGGACACCCCGAACCAGTACCTGATCGACGGCTCCTGGTATGTTGAGGGCGCGAACGCTGATATGAACAGCGCGAAGTCCGGCGACACGGTTGATTCCTACGTTGTGAACGGTGTGGTTTACTACGCAAAGCGTGCTTCCGGCGAGAACTCCACCCTGTCTGACGTTGCGATCGTTATGGCGGTCGGCACCGACATCCAGGGCGACAAGGTCAAGATCCTCAAGCTGGACGGCACCACCTCCACCGAGATCGTCGATATCGACAACGACCCGGGTGCAGGTTACGTTGCAAAGGGTGATCTTCAGGAGGGCGCTGCTTACGAGTACTCCGTCAAGGGCGGCGAATACCGCTTCAAGCAGCTCGATCAGACCACGGATTACTTCGGCGATTACACCGCCAAGATGAAGGATAATAGCGCTCCGGCGACTGCGACCGATGGTATGGCTATTACGAAATCTACGACCCTTACGGAGTACGCGACCGCGGGCAGCGACAAGTACATCGGCGGCGTCAAGGTCGACGATTCTGCGAAGATCGTCCTGATCGACAAGTATGCCACCAACAGCGCTGATTACAAGGTCATTACCGGCAAGCAGTTCAAGTCTCTGGCAACTGTTGCTTCTGCGGCTGTGTCTCCTAATCCGGAGACTGGAAGTGCGCTTCAGGCAGGCGGCATCGCGGCGTTCATCTCCAAAGTCAACGGCGTGAACCGCGTAACCTACGGCGTTGTTGCGGTTGACGGTATTGCGGACACCTTTGTCACCAACGACAACTACGGCTATGTTGTTGAGAACTCTTACAAGTCGGATGACGGTTACATGGTTTACACCATCTGGAACGGCACCGAGAATGTAAAGGTTCAGGAGAAGAGCAATACGAAGCGCTCCAAGGGCGACGTTCTGGGCTACTCCTCCATCACCACCGAGGACGGTCTGGCTGACGGCGTTGTCGGCACCATCGAGGATGTTGATGATAACTTCGGCCTGGTCGACAACGGCATCGTTTACGGCGTGAGCGACGATCAGACGACCATTTCTCTGGATGGCTCCAACACCAACGACATCACCAAGGATACCATTGTCCTGTACGTTGACACCGACGACCACAAGGGTTATGAAAACGGCGAGATCCAGGAGGCCGACGACTTCGGCTCCGGCAAGATCCCGAACGTTATGTATAAGCTGGATGGCGCGGCGGCTGATTCGGACGTTGAGCTGCTGGTTGTTGACGTGAAGAACAACCTGCACGGCGCGTTCTCCTACACCTTCGGCACGGGTGCAAGCCTGGCCGATATCAACACCGCGCTGAGCAAGAGCGACGTTAACGTTATCCTGAACGGCGAGATTCCGGCTGGCACTCTGACGGTTGGCTCTGGTAATACCCTGACGCTGGCAAATGGCGCTGAGGTATCCTCTAATGTAACTATCAGCGGCACAGGCACGATTGAAGTTACAGGTATTGTTGAACTTACCGGTGGTAAGTTGGATATTCCGGATGCGATCACTATGAAGGCGGGCGCAGGCTTCGATGTAGCTAAAACTGCTACTCTGGATTGGGAAGATCCCAAGTTTGAAGCTTTGCAGGGTGCTAACGCAGCATTCTCTGTACGCTGTGTAAATGGCGATACCGATAATCTGGAAATCGTGATTAAAGAATCTGTTACTCTGCAGTCTGGTAAGGCGGGTTCCAGCGACCTGGGCTCCCTGACCATCCCCGCGGGCGTGACCGTAACAGTTCCTTCTGGCTCGACCCTGCAGTTGGGCGGCACGGTTACTGTAAATGGTTCGATTGATGTACAGTCTGGCGGCAGCATCTTCTTTACTGATGATGGCAAGATTACGTTTGCTGCTGGAAGCGACCTGGATATCGATGGCGGTGCAACCAAGGTTGTCGTAAACGGCACACAGGTAAAGGTCGTATCTGGCACCAATTCGGCTGATATCATTAGTGCGATTGGCGGCGCGACCATTACTGCTGGTGATTCTTTCTACGAAACCAGCGATAGCGGTTCCACTTGGACGGCTGTATCTACTGCTTCGTAAAATCGTTTACTGATTCAAAGAAAACCCCCGACTTTCGTCGGGGGTTTTCCCTTTCCGCGCTTTATTTGAACGCAAGATACCGGTACGGCGCCATGCCTGTGCTGGAACGGTCGCTCCACCAGTCCACTGCGAAGCCGTTCGCAGTGAACCGAATACGCTGATAGGGGCCGGTGGGATCGCTTTGCGCGCCCGGCCAGATCATCCACAGCCAGCTCCAGTCGCGCGTGATCTGCTGCGGGAACATGAGCAGCCCCTTGGGCTGAAAGCCGAGAACAATTTGGTCTGTCTGCTGTTCGCTGCTCGGCGTGTAAGTGCCGAAATACACCTCGCATTTTGCGGTCAGCGCGCTCTCGGCTGTTGCCAGTCGGGTATCGAGCGCACTGTCCGCGGTTTCGCGGGTCTGTGCTTCACTGGTCAGCGCGGTTTGTTCGGCTTTCGCGTCCAGCTCGGCGGCAAGCTCGCCCGAGAGCATCTCTCGGTCGATCGTGTCCCCGAACGTGTCCACCACGATGCCCTCCACCCGCGCTTCCAGCCGCGAAGCGTCGTCGCAGATTCCGTTGACTGCCTGCCGCAGCTCCTCCGGACTGCTGTCGAAGCGCGCTTTCAGCTCGTTTGCCGGTAGGCTCGGCTGGTCGGGTAAGTCTGTAATTTTGTGCGTGAATTGTGTGATCTTGTGGTCAGAAAAAGACATGGTTTCCTCCTTTTTGTCGGTGCCGCCCGCACGCGTTCCTTGGACAGCGCGCGCGGGCGCGCGTGAGGCGGAGCCGCCCCGTCTGGTTTTTCATGTGCGGGGAAAGTAAGCAACCGTTATAATAGCCGAAAAAACGGAAAGCGCAAGGGCAAATACTTGCCCTTGCGCTTTTTCCCGTTTCTGCTATTCTGATAGACGCTTACTTTCCCGTGTCGGTGCAAACGGCGGGCAGGGAACCCCTCACGCGCGCGCCCGCGTGGTCAGAGGAACGCGCGCGAGGGGAACTCCGGCCGCCCCAAACAGAAGGAGGTTTTTCATGTCATTCAGCGATCATAAAATCACAGCGTTTCAACACAAAATCACAGACTTACCCGACCAGCCCACGCTCGCGCCGAACGAGCTGAAAGCGCGCTTCGACAGCAGTCCGGAGGAGCTGCGGCAGGCAGTCAACGGAATCTGCGACGACGCCTCACGGCTGGAGGCGCGTGTGGAGGGCATCGTGGTGGACACGTTCGGGGACACGATTACAGAAGAAATGCTGTCCGATGAATTGGACGCAAACCTGATGCGGCGAAGCGACCTGTATTTCGGCACCTACACCGGCGACGGTGTGTATCCCCGCGAGATAACGCTGGGCTTTGCTCCCAAAATGGTGTTTATCATGCGCGCGGACGGAATGACCGGTTCCACCGGTTACACCTATCAATTCCTTGCGTTTCCGGTCGAGGAGTCTGAACAACCGGACTATTGCCTGCTTACGCAAACCGGCTTTCGTCTGAACAGCCCCGGCGACAAGTCGCGGATAAATGCCAAAGATATAAAATACGTCTATATCGCCTTAAAATGAAAAGGGAAAACCCCCTCGAAAGAGGGGGTTTTTATTACCCTGTAACTTTCACTCAGGCAGTAATACCCGTGAAAGTATAAGTAATAGTGGTAACACCATCAGAGGTCGCAACAGCCGGATTCTGAGAACCTACCTGACCAGTGCCAGAAGCCAGTCCGTCAGCAAAAGTATGGTTGTCATCCGGCTCAACCGTCAGAATCAGCTTAAAGTCGCCCGCACCTACAACTGTCGTATCGTTCAGGCTAATTTCGCCCTTCTTCCACTCGACCTTAACAACCTTTGCACCATCCACGGTAATTGTATCAGCCTTTGCTTCCGCGAAGTACTTGCCATACTCTGGTGCAACAGCCTCGTTAGCCGTCACGGTAAGAGAGCTAATCTCCGCCTTATTAACGGTGAATTCAACCGTCTGCGTAATGCCGTTGGCCTTGACAGTCGCAACGTAGTCACCAGCGTCGGTGTCACCCTTCATGGTGATTGTCTGTTCAACACCAGTACCGTTTGCAGTCAGCGCCACACCACTAAAGGTATCAAAGGTATCCTTCACGTCGGTTGCAGTACCAGCCTTAACGATCTTCTCGAGCGTAACAGCGCCAGCCGTATCCTCAATCTCGGAGTCGCCCTCGTCAATCGGGAAGTTAGTCGCAGTCAGATCAAACTTGAAAGTGCCTGTCTGGCCGAAAGTGTTATTGTTGGGAGTAACATCGCCCACAGCAATTTTAGCAGCCTTTGCATCCTCCTGCACATCATCCAGCTCAAAGCCGTCGAACGCGCCGGTGGAGTCGATGACCAGAACGTCGATATCCTTGTCGTCGCTGCCGGCCTCGTCCATGATCCAGAACGCATTGACCAGATACTTGTCAACGCCGCCATCCTTATACTTGGAGCCCTGCGGCAGCTTGTCGCCGTAGGTGTAGTTCAGGCCGATTGCCTTGTCGCTGTCAGCCTTGGAGTCTACCATCAGTACGGTGGTATCAGCAGTAACATTGAACTGCGCACCATCGATTGCAATGTAGCCGGAAACATTGGCCTCATTGCCGCCGCGGTACAGGTCGGTCGTGTTCAGGGAGCCGGAGGCGTCCTTCGCGTCCTTGATCGTACCGTAAACCTTAACATCGTTGATGTAGCCATCCGCATCAATTTCGGAATAGCCGATCAGCGTACCCTTAGCGCGGGCATTCTTGCTGTAGGAGGTATCCTCCGTAACGGTCACATTCTCAGAGCCGGTCCAGATGGTATACTTGACATCGCCGCCTGCCGCCTGGCTGCCGCCGGTGACAATGTAAGCATAGTTATCGCTGGACTCGCCGACCAGATCGGTGCTCTGCACCTTGACCGCCGCCATCTTGACGCGGGTCAGGCCGTCGGTTTCCTTGGTGAATACCGCGGTCGCCGCATCAGTGGTGGTGAAAGCGTCGTCAGCCAGGGACTTGAACTGCTTGCCGGTGATCTGCTTGGAGCGGCCCGCAGTGGTGTACAGAATGATTGCAGCATCGTCAGCAATCTTGGTGTCGGCGATCTCGTCAACGCTGCCGCCCTGTGCGTCGTCCTTGTTAGAAATGTACTTGTAGCCGTTGTACTTGTCGTTCAGAGTCAGGTTCTCGAACTTGGTATCCGAATCAGAACCGGAAATCTTGTAAGCGGTGCCAACAGTGAGGGAAACGCTGTCGTCAGACATGGTAACCGTCTTGGTGGAACCGTCGAAGAAGCGGATCTTAGCCTGATCGCCGTCCAGGCCGCTGGTACCCTTGCCGATCACTACGGCTACATCGCTCGGGAACGAGCCGTCGCCGTCATCGGTGTCAAGGTCGAGTACAACGCCGTTGAAGACATAGGCCTTAACCGTATCACCGGTGGAGACATCGGTATCCTCGGAAGCCATGTTGTACCAAGTGCCATCCAGCTCGTACTGAACGTAGCCGTCCTTTTCCTTGTAGCCGGTCAGCTCGGTGGTCAGGATGTCCGCGCGGACGATGTCCTTGCAGTCCTCGTAGAGGTTCTCAGACATAACCGCATAGTCGTCCTTCACGATTTCCTCGTCGATGTTTTCATCCTCAAACTCGTAGGACTTGCCATCAAAGGTGATCTTATCGGAGCCAACATAAGTTACCTGGCCGCCGGTGTAGGTGGTGATGATCGCGGTGTCGATCTTGTTGTTGCTGTCGGTGTCAACAAAGACAACCTTATCCATGGATGCCCGGTTCTCAGCGGTATCATCGAAATAATCCAGCGTTTTAGATACTTCACCCGCGCCATCAATGATAGTTTTGATCGCATCCACGTCGTCAACCGAGTAGGAGGAGCCGCCGAACTTGATCTTGGAGCCGTCCTTCTCAGTCGCATTCATGTAGGTGGAGTAAACCGTATTGTCCGAGATCGCGTAAACGCCGAGGACATTGTTGGTCTTGCCATCCTTGAACATGACCTTGACCTTCTGGCCCAGCAGGCTGGAGTAGTCCGTGCCTACCTTGGAGAAAGGAACCTTGCCACTACCACTATGGTAGTTGTCAGACGAATAGGTGCTGTCAAGCTGAATCTCCAAAGAATCCGTGGAGATCTTGATCAGGGTGCCGTAGTCATAGCACAGGCCCATGTAAGCCTCGCCGACGGTCTCCTTGTAGCCGCTGCCAAGGTTGTCGTCAAAGGAGTCGGAGTCGGTGGACCACTTGACACGGTTGGTCTCCAGCGTGTTCGCGATCATCTGCGCGGCGTACTGGCGCGGCAGGCCGGACTCCAGACCGGAGCCTACGTCGTCCAGAATGCCGGCAGCGCCCGCATACTTCAGTGTGTTGGTCGCCCAGTTGGAACCGGTCAGACCGGCCTTGTCAGCGTCGTAGCCGGTCAGAACGAGCAGCATCTTGGCCGCCTCTACGCCGGTTACAGTCGCGTCGGGCTTGAAGGTGTTGTCGCCGTAGCCGGCGATGATACCCTGGGACTCGCAGAACTTGATGTAGCCCTTGGCCCAGTGAGTGTTGATGTCGGTCATCTTCGAGGAGTTGTTCTCGTAAGCCGAATCATCAATGGAATTGTTGCGGACAACGAAGATCATCTTCGCCATTTCCGCACGGGTAACGGTTGCGTCCGGACGGAAGGAGCCATCGGGGTCGCCCTCGATAACGCCCAGCGCCGTCAGCATGTTCACGGCATCCTTGGCCTGGATATCGGCCTCATCCGTGAACGCCGCACCGGCAAACATGGTGAACGCGCACGCGAACGCCAGCACCAGTGCGAGAACCTTTTTCTGATGGCGGATTATAGAACAAAAAACCTTCCGTTATTTGATTTTTCGTATAAAATAACTGAATGAACAAACTTTTTTTAGAAGCATCCATTTTTTATCTGCAAAAGCCGCTTATGCGGGTCGCGCCTGTTTGGCACAAATGAGCCCTCCAAAAGTAAGAAAAGAAATTTGTATATAATATAACAAAACAGCCTCCCTTTTGGGGAGGCCGCATCGAACGCTCTCTATGCTTTTCGGCTGAGGCGCTGCTGCATATATGCATGCGCATTATTTTCCAGCGTATCATCCAGCGGGGATAGCGGCTGAACAACATCGTATTTTCGTTGTATCGCCTTCTGCAGGATAAAATCGCACAGCTCCGGATTTTTGGGAAGCAGCGAACCATGCGAGTAAGTGGCGAACACATTTTTATAGCGCGCCCCTTCGGTTTGATCCTCGCCGTTGTTGCCGTAGCCGCTCAGCACCATGCCCAGCGGCGCGACATCTTCGCCCAGATAGGTTTTACCCGAATGGTTTTCGAACCCTACCACGATCGTCCCGCTGCTTTCCGGCGTTGTGCGGAACATATAATTGCCGATCATACGCTCTTTGGCGCCTATGGTATGGATATTGATTGCTCCGATAAAATCCATCTGACTGCCGTCCCAGGTTTTATAATACTGCCCCAGCATTTGATAGCCGCCGCAGATCGCCAGGAATACCTTTTCATCCTCGACCGCCGCACGGATGTCCCGCGCCTTGCCGCCCGCCAGGTCACGCAGCAGGACCTCCTGCTCGAAATCCTGACCGCCGCCGATAAAAAAGATATCGTATGCTTCGATATCCAGAGGCTGCCCGATTGAGCATTCCTCTATATGGGCCGCTATACCGCGCGCTTCCAAGCGCCTTTTCATCGTTATGATATTGCCGCGGTCGCCGTACAGATTGAGGATATCCGGATATAGATGACAGATATTCAGTTCCATTTCCCGTCTCCTCCATTATTCATAAAATGCCTTGATATCCGTATGCCGGCTGATCTCATTGCGCAGGTCGAACATCGCCGTATAGGTCGGCATCAGAAAGGCTGGCGTTTCATCCGCGCCCACGCGATCCAGCAGAGTCTCATACTCCTGCACGACCTCCAGCCTGTCCGTGTGGAAGCCGGCATATTTCAAGCGGAGCGCCATATCGTCCGCACGGACGCCGGAAACCAGGATCTGGGTGAACCGTTCCTGCTGTTCCGCCAGCGCCTCAAAATCAACGTCCCAAATCCAGCTGATATCCGTTCCGTCCGCAAAGCGGTCATTCAGAAGAAACGCCAGTTTATAGCTGCCTTCGTCATGTGCGATCAGGTTGATGACCTGATTAAAGCCCGCTGGATTTTTGACCAGCATCATCCGTGCCTGCGCTTTGCCGAGTGTAAACTGCTCCGCGCGGCCAAATCCGCATTCAAATTGCCCCAGTGCGCTGACGGCCGTCTCATCGTCAATACCGGCGACATGGGCGGCTGCGGCTGCGGCCGCAGCATTGTAAATATTGTAGCCGCCCGGCAGATTCACATGTACGTCGTGCGCCCGTCCACAGATATCCAGCACGATATCGGAGGCATCCGCACCGGCCGTCAATATCTGGGTGACCGCTATGGACGGCGTTTTTCTGCCATATCCGCAGTTCGGGCAATGGAAGCCCCCCAGATGGCCGTACGTCACATAATCATACTGATACTCGGTCTTGCAGTGAATGCAGTAGGGGGCGTCTGACAGTTCGTGCGCCGCATGCGTATAAATCGGCACGTTGACGCCAAACCAAACCACCCTGTTAGGGATCTTTTCAGCCAGCGAGGCGGTAAGCGAACAATCCGCGTTCAAGCACAGCACAGCGTCCGGAATATGCGTGATGCCTTCCCGAATAGCGTTGAGCGTATGGGTGATTTCGCCGTACCGATCCAGTTGGTCCCGAAATATGTTATTGACTACCAGGCATTCGACCGGCAGGAATTCGCTTGTTTTCCGGAACGCGGCCTCGTCGCATTCGATCAGCGCATGGGTATACCGGCATTTTCCGGAAAGGGAACAGTGCTGGGCAAATACCGCAATAATGCCGGTCAGCAGATTTGCGCCGGATTTATTGGAAAAATATCGAAACCCCGCATCCGAAAACGCCTGTTCAATCATGCGGGAGGTGGTGGTTTTGCCGTTTGTGCCGGTCACAACGGTTACTTTGACACCCTGCGACAGCTCTCCCAAAATATTTTTATCGATCTTCAATGCAAGCTTGCCGGGCAGGTTGGTCCCGCCGCGTCCCATTTTGCGCAGCAGCGCACCGGATGCTTTGCATATTATAACGGCTATCCTGGTTTTGAGCTTCATAAACTGCCCTTTCTGTTTGTAAAATGATATATAAAAGTATACCGCATTTTGTATCCTTGTACAAGCAGGGGAAAACAGAAATAGTGTTTTTGCACAAAATAATTACAAAATTTTTTCTGAATCGCGGAAGTCGAATTTGGCGATTTGATTTGTTTATTATTAGTTATCCAATATTTTCCTAATACAGAAAAGTTTTTTATTAAGACAGTTTTGGCCGCATTTCAGCAATTTTCCCTGCATTATGTGCAGTATCGCGCCATCAGAAAAAGGTTCTCGCACTGGTGCTGGCGTTCGCGTGCGCGTTCACCATGTTTGCCGGTGCGGCGTTCACGGATGAGGCCGATATCCAGGCCAAGGATGCCGTGAACATGCTGACGGCGC
>NZ_BAAGGY010000039.1:0-12291 GCF_054658635.1 Agathobaculum sp. TL06 | reverse complement strand
AGAAAAAGGTTCTCGCACTGGTGCTGGCGTTCGCATGCGCGTTCACCATGTTTGCCGGTGCGGCGTTCACGGATGAGGCGGACATTAAGGCCACCGACGCCGTGAACATGCTGACGGCGCTGGGCGTTATCGAGGGCAACCCCGATGGCTCTTTCAAGCCGGATGCAACCGTTACCCGTGCGGAAATGGCGAAGATGATCTTCGTTGTCCGCAACAACACCATTGATGATTCGGCTTACGAGAATAACTCCTCGAAGATGACCGACATCAGCAGCCACTGGGCCAAGGGCTACATCAAGTTCTGTGAGTCCCAGGGCATCATCGCCGGCTACGGCGACAACACCTTCCGTCCGGACGCGACCGTAACCGGCGTAGAAGCGGCCAAGATGCTGCTTGTACTGGCTGGCTACGACGCTGACAAGGCCGGTCTGGTAGGCCACGACTGGTCCACCAACACCCTGCGTTACGCTGGCTCCGCCGGCATCCTGGACGACGTAGGCTCCGGCCTGGAGTCCGGCCTGCCGCGTCAGTACGCTGCGCAAATGATCTACAACACGCTGGACACCAACCGCGTGAAGTGGTCCACCGACTCCGACTCCTTTGACGACGTCCTCAACGGCGGCATCAAGGAGACTGTCGGCTACGCTTACATGGGCCTGACCAAGTCTGTCGGCACACTGGTTTCCATTGACCAGGACGCGCTGACGCTGGTTCAGACCTCGTCCGACCAGCAGGAGAGCGATCCGGTTGACGCCGTTTGGGGCGCCGGTGCTTGGACCTACGGCTATGCGGACGAGTTCACCAAGGTTGACACCGACTACACCAGCCTGCTCGGCCAGAAGGTCAAGGTTCTGTTCAAGGACAAGAAGACCAATCAGGTTCTGGGCGTAGCGCCGCTGGGCGGCAACGAGATCATCACGGTCAACGCCAACCAGGTGGAGAAGGACGGCGACAAGATCAAGGTCGACGGCAAATCCTACACCATGGAGTGGTATAACGCTGGTACCAACACGACCGTTAAGGACGACATCGCGGTTTACCGCACCACGGTCGACGGCGCAGCAGTTGCTACCAACTGGGATTCCAACGACTTTGACAAGCGCAACCTCAAGCAGGATGCTTCCAAGATGACCTTCGTTGATTCCGACGGCAACGGCCGCCTGGACGCGGTTATCGTTGACGAGATCAATGTTGCCAAGACCTCTTATGTTGGTTCGAGCAGCGTGATCGTTGGCAACGAGTCCTATGACTTTGACGAGGAGAACATCGACGAGAACATCGCCAAGGACGACTGGGCGGTTATCTCCTACAACCGTTTCGACGGCTGCAAGGATATCGTCAAGGCCGATTCCATCACCGGCAAGCTGACCAACGTCAAGACCTCCAAGAACGCTGATAAGAACGAGTTCTATCAGTACATGATCGACGGCGAGTGGTACAACTCCGCTGTGCTGACCAACGGCACTGCCGTTAACTACAACAACACCGATATCAACAGCGCGCGCGCCGGCGACAGCGTAAGCGCAGTGCTGTACAACGGCGTTGTATTCATGATCAAGCGCACCTCGGATGCGAACGGCACCCTGACCGATGTTGCACTGGTCGTTTCCAAGGACGACGACAAGCTGGCGGGCAAGCAGATGAAGCTGCGCTTCTTCGACGGCTCCTCGCAGGTTGTTGACTTTGACACCGACTCCGAGCATCTGGCATGGACCTCTGTCAATGAGGGCGGCGTATACGCCTATGATATCTCTGACGGCGATTACATGATGGCCGCGCTGAACGACGAGGACGATTACTACAACGACTACACCTGGCTGAAGGGCGCCGCTGTGACCTACAATGGCTCCAACACCACGATCGGCAACCTGAAGATCGCGGACGATGCGAAGATTGTTCTGTGGACCCCGGGCGATTCCAAGGTCATCACCGGCAAGCAGTTCACCTCTACGATCGGCACGGCTGATATGCCGACCGCCGACACCTCTCTGATCGCTGCGTTCAAGGCTGAAATGAGCGGCCTGAACCGCATCGGCGCGGCTGCGTTCAAGGTTGCGAAGCTGCCCAGCTCGCTGATCACCAAGGACAACTACGCTTACATCACTGACGATGCAAGCTGGTCCCGCGTCAACTCCGAGATCACCTACACCATCTGGACCGGCAGCGAGAACGTGACCGTCCGCGAGGACCACACCAAGCTGAACGACCGCGTCAAGGGTACTGTGATCGGCTACAGCACGCTGGAAGACATTTCGGATTCCGACGTCAAGAAGATCAAGGACGTCAAGAAGATGGATATGGTCGCTGAGGCGGTTGAAACCGTAAACACCAAGCAGGACGAGTTCACCACCTATCAGGGCAACAGCTTCGAGATCGACAACAGCACGGTCGTTCTGTACGTTGACTCCGACGAGTCCGGCGACAAGATCGGCATGGAAGAGGCTGCGATCGAGAAGGCGCACAAGAACACCAAGGGCGACTATGTTGCGAACATCCTGACGTATGCTACCGGCACCAGCCTTGAGCTGCTCGTTGTGGATATCCGCGGCGAAGTTACCGACAGCCCGTATGTTGCGGATGTTTATGATACGGCTTCTCTGGTACAGCCGACCCTTTCGGCCAATATCACTTCCGCTGCGTTGAGCCTGACGACTGATGCAAATGGAAATGGCAAGGCTGAAGCGGATGATGTAATGAAGCTGAATGCCAACATTGCTACTGGATACAAGTTCAATGTCAAGCTGACTGGCGCTACTTTTGCCGATGGTAAGGCGGAAAAGGTTGTTACTGGCACCGGCGCTGCAGCTGATGTTGACACCGGTATCAAGATGGATAAGTCCGGTGACGAGATCGTAGTTGTATTCGAAGCGATGAACGTTAAGGCTGGCGATGTAACGCCTACCGCTCTGACTGCTGGCGCCGATAACAAGGGTACTTACAGCTTCACCGCTACGGTTGACAACAGTGTTCTGGCGGATAATGCCTTTATCGATCTGGGCAAGACTGTAAAGGTTGACGTAAAGGCAACTACTGCGCCGACTGGCGGAACCGACACCATCAGTGTTGCTTTCGGCGGCGAAACGAAGTCTGTTACCTTTGACACCACCACTTCTGCTAATGATGTGAAGTCGGTTGAGTTTACGGTTTCCTCCGCAATGGAAGCTGGCGATATTACGGTCACTTCTTCGACTGTTGCGGCGCAGGCTGCCAAGATTACCAAGGTGGAGCTTCTGACTGCTGACGGCTATGTGGCGACTACGGCAAACAAGTCTGATGCTAATACAGATGCTACGCAGATCCGCATCACTTTCGATCGCGCGATGGCGAGTGTTACTACTGTAGACACTTCTACAGGTACTAACTTTGTGCAGTCTGAGGCCAATGTAATTTCCAATGGTAGCTGGAATTCTGACAAGACGCAGATTACGTTTGATCTGGGTACTGTAGTAACGTCTGCATCGGGTTCTGATACTGCGGATATCACTTTTGGCACTGCTGTGAAAACTGCTGAGGGCGCAGGCATTGATGCCTCCACAGCGAAAATTGCAATTTCCATCGCTGATACGACTCAGCTCATCACTGCCACGGTTGGCGTAGCATAATCCGAACTGTTTCCGACATACAGTGGCAAGAAGAAAACCCCCTCTTTCGAGGGGGTTTTCCCTTTCTCGCTTAACGAAACGCCAGATAATAAAACGCAATCCCCTCGGCGTTGGGGTTGTTCGTTGCCCGCAGCTCAAAGCCGCCGGAGATAATACGGCTGAAACGGGAATCCGAGCCATCCTGTGTAATGACTGCGCCGCCGGTTCCGTATTCGCCGTAATCCATTGCCGCCTGCGGTGAAACAATGACCGCCCTGGGCGTGAAGCCGGTATAAACCGTGCGCGGGTAACTGCCGGTTCCCGTATAGGTGCCGATGTACAACTGGCATTTGGACGCCGCGGTGGTATTTGCGCTTTCGATGCGGCTTCCCAGCGCACTGTCCGCGGCCTCGCGCGCGGCAGTCTCCGCCGCAAGATCGGCCTGCGTGATTTTCGCGTCCAGCTCGGCGGCAAGCTCGTCCGAGAGCATCTCTCGGTCGATCGTGTCCCCGAACGTGTCCACCACGATGCCCTCCACCCGCGCCTCCAGCCGTGAGGCGTCGTCGCAGATTCCGTTGACCGCCTGCCGCAGTTCCTCCGGACTGCTGTCGAACCGCGCTTTTAACTCGTTTGCTGGTAGGCTCGGCTGGTCGGGCAGGTCTGTGATTTTGTGCGTGAATTGCGTGATCTTGTGGTCAGAAAAAGACATGGTTTCCTCCTTTTTGTCGGTGCCGCCCGCGCGCGTTCTTTGGACAGCGCGCGCGGGCGCGCGTGGGGCGGAGCCGCCCCGTCTGGTTTTTCATGTGCGGGGAAAGTAAGCAACCGTTATAATAGCCGAAAAAACGGAAAGCGCAAGGGCAAATACTTGCCCTTGCGCTTTTTCCCGTTTCTGCTATTCTGATAGACGCTTACTTTCCCGTGTCGGTGCAAACGGCGGGCAGGGAACCCCTCACGCGCGCGCCCGCGTGGTCAGAGGAACGCGCGCGAGGGGAACTCCGGCCGCCCCAAACAGAAGGAGGTTTTTCATGTCATTCAGCGATCATAAAATCACAGCGTTCCAGCACAAAATCACAGACCTACCCGACCAGCCCACGCTCGCGCCGAACGAGCTGAAAGCCCGCTTCGACAGCAGTCCGGAGGAGCTTCGGCAGGCAGTCAACGGAATCTGCGACGACGCATCGCGGCTGGAAGCGCGGGTGGAGGGCATCGTGGTGGACACGTTCGGGGACACGATCGACCGAGAAATGCTCTCGGACGAGCTTGCCGCCGAGCTGGACGCGAAAGCCGAACAAACCGCGCTGACCAGTGAGGCGCAGACCCGCGAAACCGCGGACAGCGCGCTCGACAACCGTGTTGCCGCGCTGGAAACCGCGGTGCCGGAAAAGTGCGAAATCTACCTCGGCACTTATATCGGCACGGGCGAGAGCACGACCCAGACCATCACGCTCGGCTACCAGCCAAAGGCGGTGATTGCCGCGGCGCGTTCATGGGAGGGCAACACCTACGAGCCGCAGATCGTCAACATGATCCTACCGAACGCGGATGCGCCCAACGCCAGTATCACCGCGACCGGCTTCACCGTGACCGGTCATATGAACTCCTCCCCCGGACAGGTCGCCAAGCAAAATCCATACCGGTATATCGTGTTCAAGTAATGCACAAAAGGGAAAACCCCTCTCGAAAGAGAGGGGTTTTCGTTTGAATCCGTAGGATAATTAAAGTGTCTGAGTGGTAGTAACCGTCAGCACATTGCCGTTCAGCGAAACAGATTCTACGGTAGCAGTGGCAATACCAGTTACTGCAGCTTCATCGATATCCGCATCGAACTGATAGTTGGTGGTATCGGTGAGTGTAATGGTAAAGGTAGTCTTGATGATATCGCCAGTGGCAAGATTCGACTCATCATCTACCGTAGACTCATCTTCATCCACCGTAACTGCAGAAACAGTAGCTCCAGCAGCGGCCGGCGTTGTAGTTGCGGTAAGTGCGGTGGCATCCGGATCATAGTCAGCGAGCGCACCGCCTGTAGTCGCTGCGGCGAAATTCGAGATTGCAACAGCAGTTACATCGTCCTTTGCAACCGTAAAGTCACGGACAACCGTCTTGCTGCCGATCGTCAGGGTCATAGTGTACTTGCCAGCAGCCGCAGACTGATCGTTGGTGATCGTAACGTTTATCAACGCCGCATCGTTAGTAGTAATCTGCGAGCCAGAGCCATCTACTACAACAGATGTAGTAAACTTACTGCTTGCATCAGCCTTGGAAGAATCAACGATGGATACCTCAGCGTAGTAGCCCTTCATGCCTTCCACGGTAGCGGAAAGGGTCTCCTCATCGGACGTTCCGCCATAGGTCATCGCATCGCCAGCCATATCCTTGGTTACAGTAACGCCAGCAGAGGTGGAAGTATTGTCCTCCTCGTCGTCATCATCGCCATCGTCGCTGCCGTCGTCGATCCAGTCGAACTTGCCGTTGTTGTCGATGATCAGGAGCTCAAGGTCAGCCTCGCCATCGACCACATCCTCGTCAAGGATAAATGCAACGTTGTCCATGTAATCGTCGTTAACATCCTTGTCAGCCTTGCGCAGCGTGGTCGAGCCGTAGGTGTACGGCTGGCCGATCTCGTCGTCGTCCTCGCTGGAGTCAATCACGAGTACCTTGGTGTCCGCGGTGACGTTCAGCTGGTCGTCGCCAACCGAGATGGAACGGGTGGCGGAAGCCTTGTTCGCACCTACCGCCAGGTCGCTCAGGTCCGGCGTCCTGTTGGTCACGTTCTTGAGCAGGCCGTAGCTGTCGTCAACATCCTGGATGTAGCCGTCAGCATCGATGCTGCCGTAGCCGATCACAGTACCCTTGGCGCGGTCGCTTGCATCGCCGTTTTCTTCGGTAACGCTCAGGTTCTCGGAGCCGTTCCACAGAGTGTAGGTAATGTCGCCGTTGTTGCGCTCAACCGCGTCCGCGGTGATGTAGCCGTAGTTATCGTTGGAAGTGCCGGAGATATCGCCGATGGTGTGGCCAGTTGCAACCTCAACAGAGGCCAGGCGGACACGGTCCAGGCCGTTGTAATCCTTGGTGAATACCGCGCCAGCGCCGCCGTTGTCTACCAGATCAGCATCGGAAGCCAGGTTGTTGAACTGCTTGCCGGTGATGGTCTTGGAGGAGCCGTTCTCGTCCCAAACAACGATCACTGCGTCATCCGCAACGCGCTTGTCGGCAATCTTGTTGCTACTGCCCAGTTCAACGTCCAGCTCATCAGAGGAGTAGCTGCCATAGATCAGGGTCTTGTAGCCGTTGTACTTCTGACCATTTTCATCACCGCTGGTACCGCTACCCTTCAGCTCTTCCAGCTTGGTAGAGCTGTCGCTGCCAGAAACCTTGTACGCACGGCCAAGCTCAGTGGCGCTGCCTGCGATGCTGTTATCATCGTCAATCGTGACAGTCTTGAGCGTGCCGTCGAAGTAACGCAGCTTGACCTGGTCGCCGTACAGGGTATTCGTGCCGCCGCCGCTGGCGTTACCGACAACAACCGCGATGTTGGTCGGGATAGCGCCCGTGCCGTCGTCGGTGTCAATGTTCAGGATAACGCCGTTGGCAACATAGGCCAGAACGGTGTCGCCCACAGATACATTGTCATAGCCGGTGTCGCTGTCCATGGTATCAATGTTGTACCAGGTGCCGGCGATCTCGTACTGGCTGTAGTTGCCGTTGGCCGAGGTCTTGTTCTTGCTGCCCTCCAGCTCGTCGGTGACAACGTCAGCCTTGACGATTTCCTTGCAATCCTCGTACATGCTGTAGGACATTACCGCGTAATCGTCCGCTACCAGCTCTTCGTCGATGATTTCATCGGCAAACTTGTAGGACTTGCCGGCAAAGGTGATCTTGTCGGAAGCAACGTTGGTCACTTCGCCGCCGATCTTCTCAAATACGATCGCGGTGTCGATCTTGTTGTTGCCGTCGGAGTCAACGAAAGTTACCTCAGCCAGGGAGGTGTTGCCGTTGGTGTCGTGATCGTTCGGAGCAGCGTCCTTGTCGAAGTAGGTGTATGCAACCGTGTCGGTTTCCACGCCGTCAACGCCGACAAAGGTCAGGTCGATCGACTTGGTGCTGTCTACAGAGTAGGAAGAGCCTTCAAACTTCAGCTTCTGGCCGTCCAGCTCAACGTTCTTCATCAGGGTGTTGTAAACGGTGTTGTCGGAAACCGCGTAAACGCCGAGGACATTGTTGGTCTTGCCATCCTTGAACATGACCTTGACCTTCTGGCCCAGCAGGGAGGTGTAGTCCTCGGAAACCTTGGTGAAGTTGACCAGGTCGCCGTTGCTGTAGTTACGGTCGGAGTTGTGGTAGTTATCAGAGTCGTAGTCAGCATCGATCTTGATCGTCAGGGAGTCGGTCTCGATCGAGGTCAGGGTGCCGTAGTCGTAGGACAGGCCCATGTAAGCGGAGCCGACAGTTTCCTTGACGCCGCCGTTGAGGATGTCGTCAAAGGAATCGGAGTCGGTGGACCACTTCACGCGGTTGGTGTCCAGCGTATTTGCGATCATCTGCGCGGCGTACTGACGCGGCAGGCCCTGCTCCAAGCCGGAGTTGACGTCGTCCAAGATACCGGCGGAGCCAGCGTAACGCAGGGTGTTGGTGGACCAGTTGTGGCCTACCAGACCAGCCTTGTCAGCGTCGTAGCCTGCCAGAACGAGCAGCATCTTCGCAGCCTCCACGCCGGTTACGGTCGCGTCGGGCTTGAAGGTGTTGTCGCCGTAGCCGGCGATGATGCCCTGGGACTCGCAGAACTTGATGTAGCCCTTGGCCCAGTGAGTGCTGATGTCGGTCATCTTCGAGGAGTTGTTCTCGTAAGCCGAGTCGTCAATGGAGTTGTTGCGGACAACGAAGATCATCTTCGCCATTTCCGCACGGGTAACGGTTGCGTCCGGACGGAAGGAGCCATCGGGGTCGCCCTCGATTACGCCCAGCGCCGTCAGCATGTTCACGGCGTCCTTGGCCTGGATATCGGCCTCGTCCGTGAACGCCGCACCGGCAAACATGGTGAACGCGCATGCGAACGCCAGTACCAGTGCGAGAACCTTTTTCTGATGGCGGGATACTGCACATAATGCAGGGAAAATTGCCGGAATATCTCAAAAACCTCACTTTATATGAATATTTTAAAAATCTCCCGTGTCGTCCCGAGATAAAACAAAGGCCAGACCATCCCCAACTCTGGTCATTTATACATCAGCCGTATCCTGCATGCCCACTTTCAAGCGCTTCCGTGCCGTAGCACCGAAAGGACAGGGATTTTCCCAGGCATCTGTGGTTCCCCTTTGTTCCGAAGTATGATAAAATATATCCGTAGAGAAAAGGATGTGGCTGAAGCCATATTCCATCGGGGCTTTTTCTGAAAGCGGGAACTGTGGATGTCTCAAGCGTATAGGGGAAGGATAATTAGAATGAAAGAAGCATTAGGAATAAATGTGGATGGATATTAAAAACCTTCATTATGCAACTGTCTTCTAATTTTTAAGATAATGGAGAGTCGTAAAATGAAAATCGAAAAAAACTGCGCATTGCTTGTAATCGATATCCAGCAGGAAGATTTTAAGGGTCTGCGGGAGGATAATCTGAACGACCCTGAGTGGGCGTGTATCCGTAACGCAAAGCGTGTATTAGATATCTTCCGGACAAAAAAGCTGCCCGTGATTCAGATTAAAGAAGTTCACCGACCGGACATGGTGGATTTTGGACGCGAGCTCGACGGTTCCGAAGGGATTCACTGTCTGGAAAATGTCCCCGACACGG
Organism: Agathobaculum sp. TL06; assembly: GCF_054658635.1. Lineage (NCBI taxonomy): Bacteria > Bacillati > Bacillota > Clostridia > Eubacteriales > Butyricicoccaceae > Agathobaculum > Agathobaculum sp. TL06. The sequence goes on along the minus strand of NZ_BAAGGY010000039.1, from coordinate 2,920 downwards.
ATTATGCCAAATTGACCTATCCTATTGCAGGCGAATATCTGATATCCAAAAGGAGATACAGCGCGTTTTTCGGGACAGATCTGGAGATTCTGCTCAAGGGGCTTCGCGTGGACACGTTGTTTCTGATCGGAGGGCTGACCGACGTCTGCATCCACTATACGGCAGTGGATGCCCATCAGCACGATTACCATATCAGGGTAGTGACCGATGCCGTGGCCGGTTCCAGCGACGAGGCGCATCATTATGCGCTGAAAGCGATCCAATATATGCAAAGAGACGCCCTGCTCACTCTTGAGGATCTGGAAAAAGCGGACAAGACATAGAAAAGAGGGAATAAATATGGACAATCCAGCAACAAGGGTATGGCTTGTGACAGGCGCTGCCAAAGGGCTTGGCAGAGCGATCGTGAACGCCGCTTTACAAAACGGGGACCGTGTCATCGCCACGTCGCGGAACGCCTCTGGAATCCACATTCCAGAGGCATTCCGGAACAATGCGCTGTCCCTGCCGTTAGATGTTTCCTACAGGGACGAAGCGGCTTATCAGACTGTGGTGCAGGCCGGCATGGAACGTTTTGGAAGAATTGATGTGCTTGTAAACAACGCGGGTTTTGGCGGCATAACCAATTTTGAGGAGACCAGCGAGGCCACCATCCGCGCCATGTTTGAGGTCAACCTCTTCGGCCTGATGCGCGTGACAAGGGCGGTGTTACCAGTCATGCGGCGGCAGCGCGGCGGTCATATTTTCAATATCGCTTCCGCAGCGGGATACAGCGCCGGTCCGGTCCCCTATCATACTTCAAAATTCGCTGTGACTGGATTCTCCACCTCGCTTGCGTTTGAAGTGGCGCCTTTCGGCATCAAAGTGACGAATGTTGCCCCCGGCCTGTTCCGGACTGATTTTTATGGCAACGGGAAATGGGGGACCGAACCGGACTTCATGATCGACGATTATGACCAATGCAGATGGCAGACCGATTTCATCGCAAACGCCCGAAAGCACGAGCAGCCCGGCGATCCGGATAAATTAGCCGCCCTGCTGCTGAAAGTTGCTGGCTCCGCCGATCCTCCCCTGCATTTGGCAGTAGGCGAAGACGCGCCGGCTGTGCTTGACGCGTACTGCAGCCAAATGAAAGCGGATACGGACGCCTGGAGGGAGAAAGCGGTCCGTACCAGCTTCTAAGAAAGGGCTTTCCTGACAGTAAAGCAGGCGGCATGCGCCCGTAAGGGCTGCATGCCGCCTGCTTTGTTGCCGTTCTCCCGCGCGGTTTCCCGCCGGCTTTTTCTGACCAAGAGGGACAAATATTTACAAAAACGCATCCATCTGCAGAAAGCGACGGATATTGCGGTGCTTGATACCGTTTCTGCTTCGGTCGATCTCGTCCATGGTCACAACGTATTTGGGATAGTTGTCCGGTATGGCCTCCAGCGCGCGGAATTCCCGTTCCACGGTCTGCTCGTCCGCCAGAAGATAAGCGACTTGGACGTATAGCTTATCCGCGCCCTTCTGCGCGGCAAAATCGACCTCCCAGCCCTCGTTTTTCCCGACAGTCACTGTGTAGCCGCGCCGGAGCAGTTCCATATATACGATATTTTCCAGAACCTGCTGCACGTCCCGCTGATTATTCCCATAAACCGCTTCCCGCAGACCGTGATCTGTCAGGTATATTTTTTCCTGAAACTGCAGCAGTTTTTTGCCGATGATATCTTCTCGGGAGACCAGATGCAGAATACCGGCTTCCTTGCAGTATTCAATATAGTTGTAAAGCGTCTCCGGCGAGATCGTGCGGTGCTCGCTTTTCAAATATTTCTGGATGCTGGTGGCGGACCAAGTGGTTCCGATCCCCGCGATAAAATAGGTGAGAACCTTTTGGAACAGCCCGATATCACGGATCTTATTGCGCTGCGCCACGTCTTTGAGCAGGATGGAATCGAAAATATCGGTCAGATATTGCAAGGCTGCCTGCGGCTCGATCTGATACGCATAAATGAACGGCATGCCCCCATAGGTCAAATAGTGCAGGAAGGCTTCCGATTCCCCGATCGGTTTTCCCTGCGCCGCCAGAATATCCCGCACCTCCAAAAAGGAAAAAGGATACACTTTGATTTCGACATAGCGGCCCCCCAGATAGGTCGCCAGCTCTCCAGACAACAATTTTGCATTGGAGCCGGTGATATACAGGTCCACATCACAGTCGATCATCAGGGCATTGACCATGGTTTCCCAGGCCGGCAGCTCCTGCACCTCATCCAGAAATAAATATTTGCGCCCAGGGGTTTGCTGCACATACGCGGCAAGATAGGCGAAAGCATCGTCGGCGGTTTTGGAGAAAGGAAGCAGCTTGCTTTCAAAATTCAGCAGCAGCATATGTTCTTCCGGCCGTCCCTGCGCGACCAGTTCGTCGCGTATCAGCTCCAGCATAACGGATTTGCCGCAGCGTCGGATTCCCGTCATCACCTTAACGACGGGCTTATCAAAGAAAGGGCGAAGTTGTTCCATATATCGTTCCCGTTTGATCATGCGGATCTCCTTTCTTGAAGCAAAGCAATAAGCTCTCTATATAGTATACCGAATAATTGTATAATTTTCAATCATAGATTTCGGTATATCGAAATCTATAATTAGATATTTATTCTGATTACCAGTATAGCCATTAAAGTACAAGTTTAGCAATCCTGTACAAATAAAGAACAAAATTTTTTATGTGGAAAATAATTTTTCATCCTTGTTTCCGACAGAGACATCTGGAAAAAGCAAAAAAGCTTAGCCTCCAAAAAATGCGAGATATTCCGCTAACAGGATTATTTATGCGGAATATCGCCAAAAAAAGTACATATCTTCGCCATCAGAAAAAGGTTCTCGCACTGGTGCTGGCGTTCGCATGCGCGTTCACCATGTTTGCCGGTGCGGCGTTCACGGA
>NZ_BAAGGY010000038.1:0-12651 GCF_054658635.1 Agathobaculum sp. TL06 | reverse complement strand
CCGCGTTCCAGAACCCCGCGAACACATACACAAGGTAATCCGCCAGCGTCTCCTCAGGAATGATGATCGTCCCCTTCTGCCCCAGATGGTGATACGGGTGGGAGCCGTACCAGATCGGCTGCGCCACTGTGCAGCCCGTCGCCTTTGCCACCTGCTCGCACAGCCGCGTGTCAAGATAGGTATCCTCTCCAAACGGCGCGCTTGCTCCATGGTTCTCTGTGGAGCCTACCGGAATCAGAATCACGTCGTTCTTCTCCAGACGCTCGCTCACTTCCTTGCGCGTCATGTTCTGATAATAGATACCGTTATCCGCTTCCATATTCCCGCCCTTCGCCGGAATTTCCCATTTGCTCATCTTTTTGTACCTGCCTTTCATATTAAAATTTGTAAATGGAATGGGATCATTGGTGTGATAGATAGGATCAGCAAATGACATGTCAATGGCATGCCACTTTGGCTGCATTATACGCCCGAGCTTTTGTTTTATCAATAGGAAAAAGGAAAAATGAAGAGGTAAAATTCATTTTTGTGATTTTCGCACAATAGACCAAAAGAAAATTTGTAGCTTATTGAATGAAAAACGAGGATTTAAACACTTGATTTTTTGGTTGAAATGTGGAATCATAGTCTTACACAGAGGGGAGGCACTAAAAGGACAGAGAAATCAAATGGCATTTATATGGCATGCCATTCAAATGCCGAAAAAGCGGGAAAAACCAGTATATTCTACATATGCAAAAAAGTGACAGTAAGATAGATGCTATTTTATTATGGCGATATGATAGGCTGTCTGTACCATACAGTTTGGCCGCGAAGGCCGGTGCATGGAGAAAGGAGATGCGTCTAAAGCGATGGAGGAGAAAATGAGGGCCGTGCAGATACACGCGCCGGGAGAATTCTCCGTGGATTGGGTCCCCGTACCGCATCCGGGACGCGGTGAAGTGTTGGTAGAGGTGAAAGCGGTTGCGATTTGCGGGTCGGACCCCGGCATCTTCAATGGAAAGGTGCTGCAGAACGGCTGGCCGCCGCACTTTCCCTTTATCGCCGGACATGAATTCGCGGCGCAGGTTGTGGCGCTGGGAGAGGGCGTGACCAACCTCAAGCCGGGCGATCGGGTGGCAGGTGAAGCGCATTGTGGCTGCGGCACCTGCGAAATGTGCAAAAAGGGTTATTATAACCTGTGCCTGAATTATGGCAATCAGGCGGCGGGGCATCATCACTACGGGCATAGCTCGCCGGGGTGTTACGCGCAGTATCAGGTGTATGATCAGAAAGCGCTGACGCTGCTGCCGGATAACGTTACCTACGACGAAGGGACGCTGGTGGATACCGCGGGTACTGCATACAACGCGCTGCGCCTGACCGGCGTGGAGCCGGGCGGCTTTACCGCCATTATCGGACCAGGGCCAATGGGCATTATGGCAATGTGTCTGGCAAAGGCTATGGGGTCGGCGACCATTGTGATCGGCCGGCGCCAGCGTTTGGCGATGGCGGCAAAGCTTGGCGCGGACTATACGATCGATTATGAAAAGGTGGACGATCCGGTCGAGGAGGTGCGGCGCATCACCGGCGGCGGCGCGCATCAGGTGATTGAAGCGGCCGGCAATGCAACGGCATATTTTGAATCCGTGCAAATGGCGCGCAAGGGCGGCCATGTGGCGCTGATCAGCATTCCGCCCAAGGATGGGCAGGAGGCGGCGCTCAAGTCGCTGATCATGAACCAGATCACGCTGCACGGCGTGCGCGCGAACCCGAACTGCTCCAAGATCGTGCTTGACCTGATGGCGCAGGGAAGCCTGAACGTAAAGGACCAGATTACACATCGCTTCCCCATGGAGCAGATACACGAAGCGTTCGACACCTTTATCGGACGGAAGGATGGCGCGCTCAAGGTCATCGTTCATCCAAACGGGGATTGCTGAGGTGGACTGCTGATGGAACAAAAAATGAAAGCCGTTGTGCTGCATGCGCCGGGCGAATATCAGGTAGAACTGGTTGATATCCCGCAGCCGGGCTATAACGAGGTTCTGGTGGAGATCCGGTCGATCGCGATCTGCGGGTCAGACCCTGGCATCTTCGCCGGAAAGGTACGTAAAGACGGCTGGCCGCCGCACTATCCCTTTATCGCCGGACACGAGTTTGCGGGCAGGGTCGCCGCGATCGGCGAGGGCGTGAGCAACCTGAAGCCCGGCGACCGTGTGGCGGGCGAGGCGCACAGCGGCTGTGGCACCTGCGAAATGTGCAAGCAGGGTTTGTATAATCTGTGTATGAATTACGGGCATTCCGGCCACCACCATTACGGGCATGCGCATTCCGGCTGCTATGCGCAGTATCAGGTTTATGATCAGAAGGCGCTGACCATTATGCCGGAAAACGTGACCTATGATGAGGGCGCCATGATCGATACCGGCGGTACGGCGTTTAACGGCATCCGCTTGATTGGCATTGTGCCGGGCGGCTGGACAGCAGTGATCGGCCCTGGCCCGATGGGAATTCTGCTGGCGCAGATGGCGAAGGCCATGGGCTCCAAAACCATCGTGATCGGGTACAAGGACCATGACCGCCTCGCGGTCGCCAGGGAGCTGGGCGTGGACCATACGATTGAGACGACCGAGGTTGCGGACGTTGTGGAGGAGGTGCGCCGACTCACCGGCGGCAGGGGCGCCGACCGCAGCTTTGATTGCGCGGGCGCCGGCGATACGCTCGACGAGCTGATCCGCATGACCACGAAAAACGGCAAAGTGGGTGTGATCGCGTATCCCAAGGTGCCGACCACACAGGAAGCGCTTTATTATATGGTAAAGAACCAAATCACGGTTCAGGGTGTGCGCGCGAATCCGAACTGCTCGCTGCCGCTGCTAGGGATGATCGGCCACGGCAAGGTCAACGCTCGGCGTCTGGTCACACACACATTCCCCATCGAGCAGACGGAGCAGGCGTTTGACACCTTTATCAACCATAAGGACGGCGCGGTCAAGGTGGTCATCCATCCCAACGGCGAGGAGGAAAACGAATGATCTCGTATATTTTGAAGGAGCCGAAATGCGTGGAGGCGCAGGAAGGCCCAAAACCGGTCCCACAGGGGCGCGAGGTGCTGGTCCGTATCCGCTATGTCGGCATTTGCGGCTCGGATATCCATCTGTTCAACGGCACCTATAACGGGCCGCACAGCTATCCCATGCGGTTCGGACACGAATGGTCGGGCGTGGTGGAGGCGGTCGGCAGCGAAGTGACCCGCGTCGCGGTCGGCGATGTTGTGACCGGCGACTGCTCGCGGTACTGCGGCGCCTGTCCGTCCTGCGAGGTGGACAAAAACCTGTGTCAGCATATTGAAAAGTTCGGCATCACGGTTGACGGGGCTTCGGCCGACTATATTCTGCGTGATGAAATGTACTTATACAAAGCGCCGGAGGGGCTGGATATCAAGCATCTTTGTCTTTCCGAGCCGGTCGCGGTCGCGGCGCATCTGTTGGAAAAGGTGCGCAAAGCGGTCCCCAGCGGTTTCGCGGATAAACGCGTACTGGTGCTGGGCGGCGGTGTGATCGGTATGAGTGCGCTGATGCTTCTGCTGCATATGGAAAACTGCAGGCAGGCTGAACTATACGATCTGGCGGAATCGCGCACCGCGCTGGCACGCGGCGAGGGTGCGCGCATCCCCGCAGCACAGGAGCTTGCGTCCAGCAGCGAGGGCGGCGATTACGCTTCCCTGTATGCTGCGGCGAAATACGATGTGGTAATCGAAACGACAGGAGTCGCGTCGGTATTTGCCAACGCGCTCAACCTGGTAAAGCCGGGCGGTGTGCTGGGCTGCGTCGGAATGATTGCCAAGGTGGAGATCGCGCAAAAGCTGATCGTTACCAAGTCGCTGACGGTCATCGGTTCGATCGGCGGCACGGGCGATTTCCCGCGCGCGATGGAATTCCTGTGCAAAAATCCGGCCTCTGCGGATAAGCTGATCAGCCATTATTATCCCATCGGGGAGGCGGCGCAGGCGTTTGCGACCGCGCGCGTACCGGAGGGGACGATGAAAGTGGTGTTGACGCTGTGAGCGGCGCGAAACGGCTGGGCTGGATCGGCACTGGAGCGATGGGCGGCCCGATGGCTGCGCGGCTCTGCAAGGCGGGCTATCCGGTAACGATATGCGGCTCGGGCAGGCGCGATCTGTCCGCTTACGCGGCGGAGACTGGCGCAAGGCTGGCGCATAACCCGCGTGAGGTGGCCGAGCAGGCGGATATCATTTTCACGATGATCCCCAACGGGGAGATCCTGCTGGATGTGATCGCCGGACCGGACGGGCTGGACAAGGCTAACCTGCAGGGGAAAATACTGGTCGATATGAGTACGGTCGATCCGGATTCCTCTGCGGAGGCGGCAAAGCGGATGGAGGAGAACGGCGGCCGGCTGCTTCGCGCGCCGGTGACCGGCAGTACTCATTTTGCCGCGGCGGGTACGCTCGGCATCATGGCGTCGGGCGACCGGCAGGTATTTGAGACCTGTCTGCCGTACCTGAAAGTCCTGGGCGACCGTCAGACCTGGCTGGGAGACGGCGAGCAGTCCCGATATATGAAGATCATCATTAATATGATGCTCGCACAGGCGCTGCAGTCCTTTTCCGAGGGGCTGGTGCTGGGGGAAAAGCTGGGGCTTCCCTGGAAGACCATGATCGATCTGATCGGGGACAGCGCCGCCGCCGCGCCGATCCTGCGCTATAAGGCGGATACCATGAAAGCGCGGGACTTTACGCCGACCTCGACCGGCTATAACATGCATAAGGACATGCGCATGGCGATGGAGCTGGCAAAGCAGGTTGACGCAAACCTGCCGACCGCCAGCCTGACCATGCAGATGTACAACAGCCTGATGGCCATGGGGCTCAAGCAGAGAGATAACACGGCGATCCTTTTGGTAAACGAAAGGATGAATCAGTTGGCTCTCACGCCAGATTAAGGACAAGGAGGCAATTTAGTGGACGTAAAACAAGACAACGTGATCTTGCGCATGACAGGGATTACAAAGTGTTTTCCGGGTACTTTGGCGCTTGACAAGGTTCAGCTTACCTGTGAAAAGGGCAAGGTCCACATCCTGCTCGGTGAAAACGGAGCGGGTAAATCCACGCTGATGAAGATCATTTCCGGCGTATATACCAGGGACGAGGGAACGGTCTGGTACGACGGGCAGGAGGTCAACTTTACCAACGTCCGTCAGTCCATGGAGGCCGGCATCAGCATGATCCATCAGGAGCTGAACCTGCTGCCGGAACGGACGATCGCGCAGAACATTTACCTGGGTCATGAGCCGATGGTAAAGGGCCTCAAGGGCGTGATCGACTATAAAAAGATGGTAAAGGACAGCCGTGAGCTGATGGACCGCCTGGGGCTGGACCTGGACCCCAACATCCTGGTCAAAAAACTGAGCATTGCTCAGATGCAGATGGTGGAAGTGGTCAAGGCGCTTTCCAAGGAGGTCAAGCTGGTCATTATGGACGAGCCGACCTCATCCCTGACCGACCGTGAGATCGATAAGCTGTTCGATATCGTGGAAAAGCTGAAAAGAGACAACGTGGCGATTATCTATATCTCGCACCGCATGGACGAGATCAAGCGTATCGGGGACTGCGTTACCGTCATGCGCGACGGGCAGTACATCGATACGGTGGATGTAAAGGACATGGATCTGGATACGCTGATCTCCATGATGGTCGGCCGTAAGATAGAGAACATGTACGAGCGGCATTACCGCGAGCCCGGCAAGGTGATCTTTGAGACAAAGGACCTTTCCGGCTGGCGCTTCCGCAACGTGAATATCAATGTGCGCGAGGGTGAGATCGTTTCGCTGTCCGGCCTGATCGGCGCGGGACGTACCGAGATTGCCAAGGCGGTGTTCGGAGACGAGCCGATCGAACACGGCAGCTATACGCTGTACGGCAAGCAAATCACGCGGACTACTCCTGTCAAGAGCGTGCGTAACTCCATGGGCTATCTTTCCGAGGACCGCAAGGCCGAGGGGCTGGTGCTGCAAATGCCCATCAAGGAAAACCTGGTCGCGGCGAGCCTGACAAAAGTGTTCAAGGGCGGCGTCCTGCGCTCGGGGCCGGAGGACGAGATCGGCAAAAAGTATGTGGCGGAGCTTCGTATCGCGACTCCGAACGCGGAAAAGCTGGTCGGAGAGCTGTCCGGCGGCAACCAGCAGAAGGTCGTTGTCGGCAAATGGCTGGAAACCGGCTGTAAATTTCTGATTATCGACGAGCCGACGCGCGGCATCGACGTCGGCGCGAAGAGCGAAATATACAAGCTGCTTGACCGTCTTGTCGGGGAGGGATACGGTATCCTGATGATCTCCTCGGAAATGAACGAGGTTATCGGCATCTCCGATCGTGTCTACGTCATGAAGGACGGCGAGATCACGGGCGAGGTGACGCGCGAGAATATGACGCAGGAGGCCATCATGCGCTTCGCTGTTGGAGGAAAGGAGCGTGCGGTGAATGAATAAATCGCAGAAAGGGGGCGCGGCAGGGCTGCTGGCAGGGCTGAGGAAGCTGAACATCCCCGGCATCCTGGTCGGCAACATCGTGCTGTTCGTCCTGTTTGGCCTGGCCAACGAACGCTTTTTGTCCTCTTATAATATCATGATGATCTTCCGCAACACCTGCACGCTGCTGATGGCGGCGCTGGGCTTCACGCTGGTCATTCTGATCGGCAAGATCGACATGTCGGTCGGCTCAGTGGTGTCAATGGCCGCGGTTTCCGTGGTGGTGCTGTATAACGCCGGCGTGCCGGTCGCGCTGGCTCTGCTGCTGCCGCTGCTGATCGGTATTGCGGTCGGCGTGATCAACGGGCTGCTGATCGCCAAATGCAATTTTGACTTCTGGGTCGTCACTTTCGGCATGATGAGCGTTTTTGCCGGTCTGGCGCTGGTGACGACGGACGGCAATACCGTGGCGGTCAAGAACGACTTCATCAACTGGATCGGCAACGGCAAAATCGCCGGTATCTATGTCGTGATCTGGATTACGGTCATCCTGGCGGCGCTGATGGTGTGGGTCCAGAAAAAGACCAAATTCGGCTACGATGTTTTCGCACTTGGCGGTTCGCAGGCAGTGGCCTCTGTAAGCGGTATCAAGGTGGTCAAGACTTCGATTATCGTGTATGCGCTCAGCGGGCTGTTCGCGGCGCTGGCCGGTGTGCTGATCGCCTGCATGACCAATTCCGGCAGTCCGGCGGTGGGCGTGGACTATACGTTTAACGCAATGGCGGCCATTGTTATTGGCGGTACGCCGTTCATCGGCGGCAAAGGCGGCATTGGCGGCACGATCCTCGGCGCGCTGCTGATGAAGATTCTGGCGAGCGGCCTCAGTCTGGTCGGCATCCCCGCCACCTGGCAGAAGGCGATCACCGGCTTTGTGATCGTTGCGCTGATCATTATTGACGTGGTCAACGACCACAGGAAGAATATCAAGGCGCAGAGGAGGGTATACAACAATGTCGGTTAAAAAGAAAAACCAGATCGACCTGCTCTCCCGCTTCCTGATCCTGGCGGTCGTATGCGTGGGCTTCGCCCTGCTCCGGCCGGAGGCTTTCCTGTCGGTCGATAATATCACGCAGGTTGTGTTCCAGCAGACCCCGTTCACGATTTTGATGGCGTTCGGCATGAGCCTTGCCATTATCTCGGGCGGTATCGATATATCGATGTCGTCCACCATGGTCCTTTCCAGTTACCTGAGCGCGTCCTATTTTCAGCAAGGCAATTATTTCATGGGGCTTGTGATCGCGTTCGGCGTGGGGCTTGGCTTCGGCCTGTTCAATGGTGTGCTGATCAGCAAGGTAAAGATTGAGCCGTTCATCGCTACCTTCAGCGTGGACTTCATGGCGCTCGGCCTGGCCTATGTCGTTTGCAACGGCGAATACGTCTACGGCTTTTCGGACGGCTTCCGCAGCATCGTAAACGGGTACCTGATCCCGGGCGTCCCGAATGTTGCGCTGGTCACCTTCCTTGTGTTCGCGGTGCTGTATTTCCTGACGCGCCGCACGATCTACGGCCGCACGCTTTACTCCCTGGGCCACAATAAAAAGGCGACCAAGCTGTCTGGCATGCATTCCGATGGGGTTATCATCGGCGTTTATGTAACCAACGGCCTGCTGGCCGCGCTGACCGGCATCCTGTACTTGGCGCGTCTGAACGCGGCCGATCCCAGCATCCGCGGCACGCTGACGAACGATTCGATCGCTTCCGCACTGATCGGCGGCATTGCGTTCTGCGGCGGCACCGGTTCGGTGGTCAATACGGTGATCGGCTCGATGATTATTATGTTTATCCGCAACGGCATGAACATCATGGGCGTATCGACCAACTGGCAGCAGGCGGTCGTCGGCTTTGTGATCCTGTTTGCAATCGTTTATGAGCGCGTACTCAACAACCTGATGGCAAAGTATGCGGGAAAAGGCGATAAGTGAGGCATCTGTTTGTGTGTCATAACGGCTTTGGGCCGTATGATGATAAAGAAAGAGCCAGAAAAGGAGAATGTATCATGAAAAAGAGCAAAAGAATTGCGGCGCTGCTGATGGCGGCGGCCATGGTAGCCACTTTCGCGGGATGCAGCAATGGCGACAGCGGCGACAATGCAGGGGGTGACGGCGGTGCAAGCGCAGAAGGCGGCAAAAACATCACCGTTATCCTGAAGAACTCCACCGCGCCGTTCTTTATCAGCATGGCGGAAGGCGCGAAAGCGGCAGGCGAAGATCTGGGCTACAATGTCGAGGTTAAAACGCCGGTCGATACCGCCGAGGGTTCGGGCAATGAGCAGCAGACCCAGCTCTGCGATGAGGCGATTGTAAACGGCGTGGACTGCGTGGTTCTGTGTCCGGTCGATACCGAAGCCATCGTTCCGGCCGCGCAGCGTATTGCCGACGCGGGTATCCCGATCGTGGCATCCAACACCCGTATTGCGGACGAATCCCTCTGCGAGACATTTGCGGGTCTGGAAAATGTGAAGCAGGGCTATGAGCTTGCCAAGGCGCTGTTTGAAAAAATGGGCGGCAAGGGTACGCTGATTATCATTGAAGGCTCCACCGGCGCACAGACCTCGCTTGACCGTATCGAAGGCTGCAAGCAGGCGCTCGAAGAGTATCCGGACATCGAGCTGGTCGCTTCCCAGTCCGCGAACTACTCCCGCGCGGAGGCGCTGAACGTTGCGCAGAACCTGCTCCAGTCCTATCCGGACGTAGACGCGATCTACTGCTGCAATGATGAGATGGCGCTGGGTACCGCCGAGGCGGTTGACGCTGCTGGAAAAACCGGTCAGATCCTGATTGCCGGCCAGGACGCGAACGACGACGCGGTCTCTGCCCTGAAGGAAGGAAAAATCACGATGACCTCTTGGGGCAACCCCTATATGCAGGGCTATGAGTCTGTACAAGCCGCGGTCGATGTGCTGGAGGGCAACGAGGTAAAGGATTTCTATGAGGTTCCGACCAAGGTTGTTGATGAAACCAACGTTGATTCGTTCAAAGACCAATAAAATATGATTTGCGGTGCGCCGCGGCGGTTTGACGCCGCCGCGGCAGCGCCTCCCACTTGTTGAGTTCTTGGATCTGGCCGTGAGGGAGAGAGGGGCATCGCTTCCTGACGGTAGGACCCAAGCGAAAAACCTACATTTATACAAGGAGAATGCAGCTATGCAAGAGAAGTACTTAACGACAGCGTATCCGAACATATTCTTTGAGGACAACAAGGTAGGACGGCTGAAGAAACGGCTGTGGGACGCCTCGGAGGAGGAGATCCAGGCCATTCTGGATGATTACGGCATCCCGTCCGACAGTGAGATCGGCAAGCCGGGCTGTTATATCCAGACCTCGCCGCGCAAGATGGTAATCGAGAAACGCCATAAGAACGATATCGTCCTGGTGCCAATCGGCTGCACCGAGAATCACGGCATCCATAACAACTCCGGCCTGGACACGTTTATGTGTACCTCGATCTGCGAGGCGGTGCGCCGCAAGACAGCCAAGGCCGGCCATGAGGTCGCGCTGGCGCTCCCGCCGATCAACTACGGCGGCCATCCCTACCATCACTGCGGTATGCCCGGCACGGTCATGACGAGCGAGAAATCCATCGTTGATACGCTGATTAACGTATTGGTCGGCCTGTGGGACGACGGCTTCCGCAAGATCATCCTTGTCAACAACCACGGCATGGACTGGATGCTCGAGTCCGCGATTCAGGAATTCTTTAAGCGCTATCAGCTTCCGGCATTCGCAACAGTCGTTGAATGGCATCGTGCGATTCGTGAATTCTGGTATCCGCTGGGCGATGAGCGGCCGGACTTCGTCAGCACGCCGTTTGTGCATGCGGACGAAGCGGAAACCTCTGCGGCGCTGCTCATGTTCCCGGGCATGGTGGATATGGGCTGTGTGGTGGACGCGCAGGCGAAGTCAATGGGGATGCTGGACGAAGGCTTCTATGATGGCTCGGTGGATTCGTTCCACCGTCCGAACAAGTGGTCCGAGGCAGAAGGCCACCGTGTAATTGAGCGCTTCGGTACCCCTGAGGGTGTTGTGGGCTACCCATCAAGAGGTGAAGCAAGAAAGGCAAAACGTCCGATTGCCGCGATCTGTGAATACCTGAACTGCATGGTCGAGGATATCCTGGAAGCTTATCCCGCGGGCAAGGTACCCGATCCCCGCAAATTCTCCCTCCGTCCTTACGAGGAGATCGAGCCCTGCCTCCGCGAGCCCCTCAGCGACGGCTGGAAGAGCGTGCATGAGCTCCCCAGACGCGGCCTCTTTATTGATTGACCCTTTCTCTTTTCTTCTTTTTTCTTTCTTACGTCGGGTAAAGGCCCGCCCTTATGGGCGGCCTTTGCCATAACTGGATACTAAAAGAGGTGTCTTAAATGAAGTTTATCACATCCATGACAATGGTCGATCAGATTATAGGCAGCGCCCCGTTCGTTTACGAGGGGGATTTCGCACAGGGGGTTGCGAAAGCGCACGAGCTGGGGTACGATGGTGTCGAGCTGCACATCGCGGATCCGGCCGATGTCGACCTGCCCGCGCTCGAGCAGGCGCTTGCAGAAAATTCCATGCGTCTGACCGCGATCGGGACGGGACGCGCTTACGTCAACCACGGCCTGTCCATCACGGATCCGGACGAGACACGCCGGCGGGCGGCCGTGCAGCGGCTGGAAGCCTTCCTCGAACTGGCAGGGCGGCTGCATGCAACCGTAATCATCGGCTGCATGCGCGGCAACGTGGCCACGGCGGAAGAACTGCCGGCCGCGCTGGACCGCCTGGCGGTTTCTATGGAGTATCTGGATCAGACGGCGGCAAAAGCGGGCGTGGATATCGTCTTTGAGCCGATCAACCGGTATGAAAACAATTTCCTGTGTACGATGGAGGAGATCTCGCATTTCATCCGCAGCCATTCCCTGACGAACACGGGTATCCTGATCGATACGTTCCATATGAACATCGAGGAGTCGGATATGATGGCCTCGATCGAGGCATGCAGTCCGGAGATCCGGTATGTGCATTTTTCCGACTCCAACCGCTGGTATCCCGGCGCGGGACACACGGATATGGTGGGCATTCTGCGCAAGCTGCAGGAATGTGGATATCAAGGCGTGCTGAGCGCGGAGATCCTGCCCAAGCCGACAAAGGAAGCGGCCGCGCGCGGCTGGATTGAGGCAGTATCCGCAATGATACGGGAATAAAAAAGCGAGGGAAGGGCGGCTGCGGGGAAGCCGGACGGACCGGATGCATCGAACAGGAGCCGGACGGTTCCCCGTCACCTTTGCCATACTGCGCTCCGGACAGGGGCGCGGATAAGGCGCCGCCGCGCGGGCAACCTACCGAATGAAGGAGGGAGCCTGATGAAACGGTTTTTGATGTGCAGTCATGGGGCGGCGCAGGTGACCGACGCACCGCCGCCGGGCTGTACGTTCGTTGGGACCGTTGCCGCGGACGGCGAAAGATACCGCGTTTTACGCGGGGAGGATAAAACGCTGTACGCGGCGCCGGCGGAATGGGTAGAATAGAAAAACACCGCTCCGTGCAGGAGCGGTGTTTGCTTTATCAATGGCAGATGCGGCAGATGTGCTGCGCTGAAATCTGCGGAGGAATGCTGTTTGTCATGGTGCCGTTGTAGCGGATGCAGGCGCGGTCGCCCGCCCGAAAACAGCTTGTGCCGGCAGTGTGTACGAGGACCTGCTGGCGGGTGCAGTGGTCGCATACCAGAAGGGAACCGTTCTGCACACAAAGCACGGTGGCGCACATGGTCATGAAAATCACCTCTTGCAATCGTGTTCAATGTCAGTGTATGCGGCTTGGCCGCGGCGGGTGCAAAATACGGGCGGAGGGAAGACGGAAATTGACAGAACGCCGCCGGCGTTTTACGATAAGGACAGGACGGATCGGAAAGGAGACTTGGAGATGGAAGAACTGAACTACAAAACAATAAAAGCGAGCGGATACAAGGGGTATATTCTGGAGGAAGCGCCGGAGAAGATCCTGCAGTTTGGCGAGGGGAACTTCCTGCGCGCGTTCGTGGACTACTGGTTCGATGTGTCGAACGAGCGCGTGGGCTGGAACGGCAAAGCGGTGCTGGTGCAGCCGATCGCGCAGGGGCTGGCGGAGCAGATCAACCGGCAGGAGGGGC
>NZ_BAAGGY010000037.1:0-12733 GCF_054658635.1 Agathobaculum sp. TL06 | reverse complement strand
CAGTCCGCATCCTGTACGATCAGGCAAACCTGACCTTTACCGGAAACGAAGGATATGAAGAAGCGCTTCCCCTACAGCAGCAGTATGTGGCATACATGCATGTAAAGGATCTGGTATTCAAAGAAGGTGTGGCGTTTTCCTCTTCCAATGTAGCGCGGCCGGACGAATCCGAACGCAACGTGTATACGCGTATCGTGGGCGAGGGAGTTATACCGTGGCCGGAGATCCTGCGCGCGGTCAAAGCGCGCGGTTATGACGGCTGGCTGTCCCTCGAATATGAGCGCCGGTGGCATCCGGATGATATTCCGGACGCATCCATCGGTATGAAGCGGTCGCTGGAATACCTGCGCGGCATCGAGCTGTGAAAATTTATCCCAAAACGCCCAACAGCATTGGAGGGAATGTGCTATGATTAATCAAACCATGAAGATCGCCCTCTTGGGCGTGAGCCACTGGCATGTACCGCTCTATCTGCCCGGCTTGCCGGAGAACTCGGTCGTGGGTGTGAGCGATGGTGACGCGGGCATTGCCGCCCGCATTGCCGCGCCCTACGGTTGTCCAGCCTACACCGATCACCGGCAGATGCTACATGAAGTGAAGCCGGACTTCGTCTTTGCCTTTGCCCCACACTACCGGATGCATGCGGTCGCCTCCGAGCTGATCGAGGCGGGAATCCCGTTTACAATGGAGAAGCCCGCAGGGCTTGACCGCCGCGAGGTGGAGACGCTGTACAATGCCGCCGAGCGCAAAAATGCGTTCTGCGCGATTCCATTCGTCTGGCGGTACAGCGACACGGTAAACGACTTGAAAAACCGGTATCTTTCCGGTAAAATTGTGCATATGTCCTACAAATTCGTGGCGGGACCACCGTCGCGCTACCTTGCGACCTCGCGCTGGATGCTGTCACAGGAGACTGCGGGAGGCGGCTGTATGACCAATCTCGGCGTGCATTTCATCGACATGGCGCTCTATCTGACGGAAAGCGGGGGCGCTGAAACGCTGGCTTCGATTTACCAGTATACCTCGGAATATGATATCGAGACGTATGCCTCCTCCATGCTGCGTATGGATTCGGGCGCGTCGCTTCTGATAGAGAGCGGATATGCCTATCCGATGTCGGACGGTGCCAAGCGTGAAAACCGCTGGACGATCGTGACCGAAAACGGTTACTGCATCCTCGCGGACAATGATTTGGAGCTGCGCACCTTCGGTGCGGCGCCGGCGCATATCGCGTTGAACACAGACAGCGATCCCTATTACGCGATCTTCGCCCGTACTACGCTTGCGGACTATGCAAACGGCGCACGTCCGAGGGCCTCGCTTGCGGAGATGCTGAATGTACGGTGCATTTTGGATGAGATGAACGAAAAAGCCACTCAAAAAGGCTGACCGATCAGCGTTAGACGGTTTTGTTAGGAGAATGCAAACGATGAAAATTGGCGGATTTGGACGGATACAGGACTATCGCCCGATTAGCGGTGCAGGATACGACTACGCCGAGCTGGACATGCCTGAGATCGAGGCACTAAATGAGGCTGCATTCAGCGGCTTACAGGAGGAGGTCGCGCAGCGCGGTTTCCCAGTACGGACAGGGGCGCGGCTGTTGCCAATCGTTGAGCCGACCTTTATGGTAGAGGGCTTCCGGCCTGCCTCGCTTGCGCCATACCTGAAAAAAAGCTGCGCCCGCTGCGCCGCACTTGGAATCGGCAAGGTCATCCTTGGCAACGGCAAAGCGCGGACGCTGCAATCGCCCGAGGATATCCGGCACGAGCCGGTATTTGTGGACTTCTTGCGCATGACGGCCGAGATCGCAGGGGAGAACGGGCAGGAGCTGATCCTCGAGCCGCTCGGCCCGAAATACTCCAACTACCTCAACACGCTGCCCGAGGCGGTGCGCGTAATCGAACTGGCAGGTAGCCCGAATCTATTCGCTATGGTCGATTTGCGACATATGGTCTGGTCGGAGGAGCCACTGGAGGACATCGCCGCTTATCGCGATTATGTACATCATGCGCATGTGGATTTCCCTACGTCCTTCCCAGAGCGGGGCTACCCGTGCGGTGGGGACGGCTATGATTACAGTGCGTTTCTCGCGGCGCTTGCTCAGGCGGGGTATGACGATACATTGACCATTGAGGCAGATATCCCGAGGAACTGGAATGAAGCATACCGCGGCGCGCAGCAGGCGCTTGGACTGTAAGGAGGGCTGGAACGTGCAAAAAAGACCCAGGATACTGGTAGTGGGCAGTTTTATGATGGATCTGGTGGCGTCCACGAAACGCGCGCCGCGCGAGGGGGAAACCGTCATTGGCATGAAATTCACCACCGCCCCGGGCGGCAAAGGCAGCAATCAGGCGGTCCAGTGCGCCCGATTGGGGGCGGAGGTCACTATGGTCGGCAAGGTCGGTCGGGACGGCTTCGGCAAAACGCTGCTCGAAACGGCATCCGCTGCGGGCGTGGACGTTTCCAGGGTGCTGACCGATCCGGCCGAGGCGACGGGCGTTGCGCACATTACGCTTGAAGTGAGCGAAAACGACGCAAAAAACCGGATCACTGTCTGCCCAGGGGCGAACTTTACCTTGACGGTGGAGGAGATCGCCTGGCTGAAAGCCCGCGTTGCGGACTACGACCTGGTGATGCTGCAGCTTGAGCTGCCCATGGAGGTGGTGGAGTCCGTGGCCGCATGGGCCTATGAGGCCGGCGTACCCGTTATGCTCAACCCCGCGCCCGCTGCGGCGCTGTCGGATACGCTGCTTGGCCATGTGACCTATCTATCCCCCAATGAGCATGAGGCGGCGCTGATGTCCGGACAGCAGATCGCCGTTGACGATGGCATCAATCAGGAGGATCTGCACAGGGCCGCAGGCTATTTCATGCAGCGCGGGGTGAAAAACCTGATCGTTACGCTGGGTGCGAACGGCTCGGTCTGGATCAACCAAAGTGGCGCTGCCTATACCCCATGTGTCCATATGGATAAGATCATCGACACGACCGCGGCGGGGGATTCGTTTGTCGCCGCGTTTTGCACGGCCCGCACTGCGGGCATGGATGAACGGCAGGCGTTGGTGTTTGCCAGCCATGCGGCGGCGATCACGGTTTCTCGCATGGGCGCGATGCCAAGTCTGCCGACGATTGCGGAAGTGAAAGCGTTGCTTGCGGAAAAAGGATGCTGTGGGATCGACATGGATATATTGAACATGCTGGAAAGGTCAGGCACCCCGATGAAATAGAGAAAAAGCGGGGATACTGGTGTTATTAGTTCATTAAAATCGCAGAAACATGTAGACAGACGGGCAGGAACTATCATAACATTATCGAGAGTGCCGGTGACTATGACAACAAAAAAAGTCGTCAACACAGAAAACTGGACGAACCTGAACAATCAAAACGGCTAGATATATCGCGAAAAGGAGAATCCACCACGGAACTAATCGTTCTGTGGTGGATTCTTTCGCTCTGAAACGGCTTTTGATGTTGCCCTTATGAGGACACGCCAATGCGGCAGCTCTTTTTTTATCGGTTGCTCGGGGGAAGCGGCTCGGAATAATCAGTTAAACCGAGCAGATATTCTAAGTTTACCTGGTAGAACCTTGAAAGTTTGATTAAAAGCGGAAGTGGAAAATCCCGAACACCGTTTTCATAATTGGAATAGGTATTTTGAGCGATATTTAGGTGAATAGCGATTTCCCATTGTTTAAGTTCGTGGTCCTCCCGCAGTTCCTTAATGCGATTATGCTGCATGTTCATCACCCTGAGTTATCATATAATATCTCAAGGTGAGATATTGACTTTAATCTCATATTGAGATAAAATCATATTAACATACAGCAGGAAATATTTACTTATTAAAAAGGGGGTGCCGCAATTTGGATGCTCCACGGACGCACGATATCTTTTCGTCTCAAACGGAAAAGCAGCGGCAAGGAATCCATATACCGGACCATCTATATCAGGAAAGAATATGCCGCCCAAATTGAAAAGCTCGCGGTACGGCACGGCATTAGCTGGAACCGCGCCGTCGTCCTGATCCTGCAAAGCTATCTGGAGGCCTTATGACAGCCGCCCCTTGAAATCCTCATAATCAAACATCCGTATCACCTCGTCCGTGCCGTCCGCGCGGCGCATGGCGATCAGCGGCAGCGGTACGCCGTTGAAGGTGTTGGTTTTGACCATCGTGTACAGCGCCATATCCTCAAATACCACCTGGTCGCCCGCGCGCAGCGCGTTATCGAACGAGTATTCGCCGATCACATCGCCCGCCAGACAGGAGCGGCCGGTCAGCAGATAGGTGAACGCCTTCTGGTGCGGCTCGCCCGAACGCCATACCGGCGGGCGGTAGGGCATTTCCAGCACATCCGGCATGTGGCAGGCCGCGGAGGTATCCAGTATTGCGATTTCGGCATGGTTGTGCATGACCTCAAGCACGGTGGAGATCAGCCAGCCCGCATTCAGCACCACCGCCTCGCCCGGCTCCAGATAAATCTGCACGCCGTATTTTTCGCGCAGGCGGTTGACGCACTGGACGAGCGTTTCCACGTCGTAATCGTCGCGCGTAATATGGTGGCCGCCGCCGAGGTTGAGCCACTTCATGCCCTCCATGTATTTCCCGAAGCGTTCCTCGAACGCCTCAACCGTGCGGACGAGGTCGTCCGCGTTCTGCTCACACAGGGTGTGGAAGTGGAAGCCCTCGATGCCGTCCAGCAGCTCGGGCTGGAAGTTTTCCAGCGTGACGCCGAGCCGCGAGGTCGGGCCGCAGGGGTCGTACATCGCGTGCGCCGCGGGCTGGGTCGAGCATTCGGGGTTGAGCCGCAGGCCGCAGCTTTTGCCCGCCGCGCGCGCTAAATTGCCGTAAGCCTTCCACTGGTGGAAGGAGTTGAACACAATATGGTCGGCGTACTGCAAAAGCTCTTGAAATTCGCCCTCCGCGTAGGCGGGGGAGTAGACGTGCGTTTCGCCGCCGAATTCCTCCCTGCCGAGGCGGGCTTCAAACAGGCCGGAGGCGGTCGTACCCGCGAGATACTCGCGCAGCAGCGGGTACGCCGAGAACATGGAAAACGCCTTCTGCGCAAGCAGGATCTTTGCGCCCGTGCGGTCGGCCACGTCGCGCAGCACGGCAAGGTTCTGCACGAGCCGGTTTTCATCCACAAGGAAGCAGGGCGTGGGCAGTTCGGTAAATCTCATGTCAGTCCACCAAAACGGGGTTGTCGTTTACCTGCCACGGCAGGCCCCACTTGTTCAGGGTCTCCATATACGGGTCGGGGTCGAACTCCTCAACCGTGTATACGCCGGGCTTGTTCCACTTGCCGGTCATCAGCATGGCCGCGCCGATCATGGCCGGCACGCCGGTGGTGTAGCTGATGGCCTGCGAGCCGACCTCGCGGTAGCAGGCCTCGTGGTCGCACACGTTATAGATATAGGCGGTTTTTTCCCTGCCGTCCTTTTTGCCGGTGAAGATGCAGCCGATGTTGGTCTTGCCCTTGGTGCGCGGGCCGAGGGTCGCAGGGTCGGGCAGCAGCGCCTTGAGGAACTGGATCGGCACGATCTGATGCCCCTCGAACTCGATCGGTGTGGTGGACAGCATGCCCACGTTCTCCAGGCACTTCATGTGGGTCAGGTAGGACTGGCCGAAGGTCATGAAAAAGCGGATGCGCTTGACATGCGGGATGTTTTTGGCCAGCGACTCGATTTCCTCATGGTGGAGCAGGTACATGTCCTTGCGGCCGACCTGGTCGAAGTCGTACTCGCGCTTGATGGACATGGCGGGGATTTCGACCCAGTGGCCGTCCTCCCAGTAGGAGCCGGGCGCGGAAACCTCGCGCAGGTTGATCTCGGGATTGAAGTTGGTGGCGAACGGGTAGCCGTGGTCGCCGCCGTTGCAGTCCAGAATGTCGATGGTGTCGATCTGGTCGAACAGGTGCTTCTGGGCATAGGCGCAGTAGGCCTGCGTCACGCCCGGGTCGAAGCCCGAGCCTAACAGCGCGGTCAGGCCGGCCTTTTCGAACTTCTCCTTGTACGCCCACTGCCAGGAGTAGTCGAAATAGGCGGTGAAGCCCGCCTCCCGGCAGCGCTTCTCATAGATCGCGCGCCACGCGGGATCGTCGGTGTCCTCCGGCTCGTAGTTGGCGGTGTCCATATAGTTGACGCCGCACTTGAGGCATGCGTCCATGATGGTCAAATCCTGATAGGGCAGGGCAATGTTCATCACGATGTCCGGCTTGTATTCGTCGATCAGCGCGCACAGCTCGTCCACGTTGTCCGCGTCCACCTTGGCGGTGCGGATTTTGGTGGGGGTGCGCCCCTCAAGCTGTTCCTTGATCGCGTCGCACTTGGATTTGGTGCGCGAGGCGATCATGATTTCCTCAAAAACGTCGCTGTTCTGGCAGCATTTGTGGATGACCACGCCGGCCACGCCGCCGCAGCCGATGATAAGGGCTTTTCCCATGGTGTTGTCCTCCTTGTGAGTCGTTATTCTTCTACTTTTTCCAAAAGCCGCTGCACATAATTGGGCAGGTAGAACGCGCCCTTGTGCAGGTTGGTGTTGTAATAGCGGGTTTCGATGCCGCGGGCGTTCCATTCGTCCGCCTTGAGGTCGCGCACCGGATGCACCCCGCGCGAGGAAAACCCAAACAGCCAGTGGCCGGAGGGGTAGGTGGGGATGTGCGCCTGGAACAGACGCGACAGCTCGAACGAATGCACGATGTTGCGGTGCGCGCGCTGGCAGGCGAGCGCGTCGCCCTTGTAGAACGGGCTTTCGTGCTGGTTAACCAGCACGCCGTGCGCCCTGAGCGCCTTGTAGCAGTTGCCGTAGAACTCCATCGTAAACAGGCCCTCGCCCGGGCCGAAAGGGTCGGTCGAGTCGATGATGATAAGGTCGTACTCGTCCTCGATGCGGCGGATGTACTTCAGCCCGTCCTGATAGAGGATGTGTACGCGCGGATCGTCCAGGCTGCACGCCACGGTCGGCAGGTATTCCCTGCACACCGCGACCACGCGCTCGTCGATCTCGACCAGGTCGATATGCTCGATGTGCGGATAGCGGCACAGCTCGCGCACGCAGCCGCCGTCGCCCCCGCCGATGACGAGCACCTTTCTGACCGTCTCGCCCAGCACGGCAAGCGGGACATGCACCATCATCTCGTGGTAGATGAATTCGTCGCGCTCGGTCAGCATCATATAGCCGTCGAGCGTCAGAAAACGGCCGAACTCCTCGCACTCGAACACGTCGATGCGCTGGAAGTCGCTCTGCTCGGTGTAAAGCTGCCGGTCGACCTGGATCGCCAGGCCGACGGTCGGCGCGTGCATTTCGGTAAAGGTCAATTGCATAACACAGACTCCTTAATTGGCCGCGGGGCTGATAATGCCGCGGATGACCTGCAGGCTGTCCACGTTCGGGTCCTCGGTGCCGAGCAGCATGCAGTTTTTCTCCTTGGCGTAGCGGATGTAGTCGAGGATCTCGCGGGTGATGCGCTCGCCCGGGGCGAGGATAGGGATGCCCGGCGGGTAGCACATGACGAACTCCGCGCAGATGCGGCCGACGCTTTCCGCCAGCGGGATGCCCTGCTTTCCCGCATAAAAGGCTTCCTGCGGCGCGGCCACCACCTGGGGGGAGATGTACTCCTGCCGCATGAGCGTGGCCTTGTCGCGCTTGTAGCGGCGGCGGATGTCGGACAGCGCGGCCACAAAGCGCTCGAGGTCGCGCTCGCGGTCGCCGACCGAAACATAGGCCAGCAGGTTGCCGAGGTCGCCGAATTCGGTCTGGATGTCGTAAAAGTCGCGCAGGATATCATATACTTCAATGCCGGCAAGCCCCACGTCCAGCGTGTTGACCGCGAGCTTGGTCACATCGAAATCGAAAACCGTGTCGCCGTTGATCAGCTCGCGGCCGTAGGCGTAGTAGTCGCCGATCTGGTTGATCTCGTCGCGGGCATACTCGGTCAGGCGGGTGACCTTGCGGAAGATATCCTTCCCGTACAGCGCCAGGTTCTTGCGCGAGATATCCAGGCTGACCATCAGCAGGTAGGAGCCTGAGGTGGTCTGCGTCAGGTTGATGATCTGGCGCACATATTCCGCGTTCACCGACGGGCCGCACAGCAGGAAGCTCGACTGTGTCAGCGAGCCGCCCGACTTGTGCATGGAGACCGAGGCGAGGTCCGCGCCCGCGGCCATCGCGGAGACGGGCATGTCCTCGCCAAAGTAGAAATGCGTGCCGTGCGCCTCGTCCGCGAGTACCTTCATGCCCCTGGCGTGCGCCAGACGGACGATTGCACGGATATCCGAGCAGATGCCGTAGTAGGTGGGGTTGTTGACCAGCATCGCCTTGGCGGAGGGGTGTTTTTCGATTGCGGCCGCGACGTCCGCGACCGACATGCCCAGCGAGATGCCCAGCCGCTCGTTGGTCTGCGGGTTGACGTACACCGGCACCGCGCCGGTGAGCACGAGCGCGTTGATGACCGAACGGTGGACGTTGCGGGGCAGGATGATCTCGTCCCCGCGCCCCACGACCGAAAGGATCATCGACTGCACGCTCGAGGTCGTGCCGCCGACCATCAGGAACGCATGGGCCGCGCCGAAAGCCTCGGCGGCCAGCTCCTCCGCCTCACGGATGACGCTGACCGGATGGCACAGGTTGTCCAGCGGCTTCATGGAGTTGACGTCCACGGTCATGCACTGTTCCCCGAGGAATTTTGTCAGCTCGGGATTGCCGCGCCCGCGCTTATGCCCGGGGACATCAAACGGGACGATGCGCATATCCTTAAAATGTTCGAGCGCCTCCTTGATGGGCGCGCGGGATTGATCCATAAGCAGATACCTTCTTCTTCAGAATAGGAAAAGGGATGGCGCGCGCAAACGGGGATCGCGCGCAGCGCGCATCAAACCGGTAATTTTGCTTTGGCAAAATTACCATCAAAACCGAGAGCATGTATCTCGGTTTTGATACAGGAAAGCAAATTTGTGTGCCGCGTTTGCGGCGCGCAAATTTGCGCAAAGGACGCATCCGAACGCCGTTCGGTGCGTCCACTCGATCGGAACGGTAGTTCCGATCGAAGCATCAGTAGATGTTTTTCCCCGAGAAGATCTCGATCATCTCGCGGCGCAGGTCGGAATGGATTTTCAGCCGCGTCTTGGGCGGCAGCTCGTAGATATCGGTGTTGAACAGGTAGTTCTGCAGGTCAACCTCCTTGAGCAGCATGCGGGTGTGGAACAGGTTGGCCTGGTACACGTTCACATCGTAGGCGTCGTACAGGTCGAGCGTGTGCGGGTCGATGAAATCCTGGATCGAGGTCATCTGGTGGTCCATGAACAGCTTTTTCCCCTCGATATCGCGGGTAAAGCCGCGCACGCGGTAGTCCATGGTGATGATATCCGAATCGAACGAGCCGATCAGGTAATCGAGCGTGGACAGCGGCGTGATCTCGCCGCAGGTCGCCACGTCGATATCCACGCGGAACGTGGCGAGGCAGGTGTCCGGATGGTATTCCGGATAGGTATGCACGGTGACATGGCTTTTGTCCAGATGCGCCACGATGGTATCCGGCTCGGGCGCGGGCTTCATATGCTCCTCCGCGATCAGGAAGGTGACGGAGGCGCCCTGCGGGTCGTAGTCCTGTTTGGAGATATGCAGCACATGCGCGCCGATCATCTCGGTCACGCGCTCCAGAATGCCGGTCAGCCGCTCGGAGTTGTACTGCTGGTCAATGTAGGCGATATAATCGCGCTGCTCGCGCTCGGTTTTGGCATAGCATACGTCGTAAATGTTGAACGACAGCGCTTTGGTCAGGTTGTTGAACCCGTACAGTTTCAGCTTGTTTTGCATACCGGTAATCCTCACAATTAAAAAATCCTCAAGCGAGGTGTCCGCACGCGGTCATCTCAGCTTGAGGAATGCAATCTCTCTTCCGTTCGGGCAAAGGCCCGCAACGGCTCTGTCTGTGGAAGAGGAAAGAGTCTATATAGCAAGAATTTACTTTTACTACTCTTATTGATTGTTTCACAAGTGTGATGCGCCCGCGGCACACGGCTTTTAAGCAGCCAACTTATAAAATTCAATAAGGCAACAAAGTTGCCATGTTCGGCATTTGACCCGGCTGTCCGTATGGCCTTGGCTCCCCTTTGGGACAAAGGGGGCGGTCAAAGAATTCTGCTGGTAAAGGCTTTGCCTCTCCGAGTAAATATAATTATATCGCACGAAACGCCGGAATGCAAGTTTTTCTTACAGGAATTCCGCAGGGGAAAGCGAGGTTTTTATGGGAATAAAAAGTTTACATCCATGCCTTTGAAAAAGCTGTCGAAACGTAGTACAATAGAACCACTGGAACGAGGGATAGGGAGAGCGGACGGATTGAAGATTGCAGGGTTTTACAGTGGGAAAAAAGGGAAAAAACGGCCGAACCGCCGGCCGCTGCTGCTGGCGGTGCTGCTGCTGGCGTCGTTTGCCGCCGGTATGCTGACGCATCGGGCGATCAGCCGGCCGCCGCAGCTGGACGCGGGACTCAGCTATATCGAGGACATACCGGTCTATACGGACTTCCTGCCGGAGGGGAGCCGCGCGCGGCCCGGGGAAAAGCGCGAGATCAAGTACCTCGTCATCCACGAAACGGATAATTTTTCTGCGGGCGCGACCGCAGCCGCGCATAATTCGTTCATCCACCAGAACGCCGACGCGCAGGAGAATATCGTTTCCTGGCATTACACTGTGGACGATCACGAAATATACCACCACCTGCCGGACGACGAAACCGCGTACCATGCGGGCGACCAGATGAAAAGGAACGGCGGCAACAAAAACGGCGTTGGGATCGAAATGTGCGTTAACGAGGACGGCAACTATGAGCAGACGTTAATCAACACCGAAAAGCTGTGCGCGCGCCTGCTGATCGAGTACGGCCTGGGGCCGAAGGCGCTGCGCAAGCATGAGGACTTTTCCGGCAAGGTCTGTCCGGCCCGTTTGATCGGAGACGGACGCTGGGAGGAATTCTGCGCGGCGGTGGAACAGCGCTATGAGGAGCTGAAAGCCGCGCGGTAGGGGTTAGCATTTTACAACCGCGTACAAAACCAGACCAAAGAAACAGGGCGATTTGTAGCAAATCGCCCTTTCTTTTTGGGCATTTTGGTGGTATACTGCAAGGGCTTATAATTTTAACTGATAAAGGAGTGAACCAAAATGATCGTTATACTCAAGCAGAATAGCGATAAGGAACGTGTAGACCGTTTGATGCAGCATTTTAAGGATATGGGGCTCACGATCCACTATTCTCAGGGCGAGAACACCACGATCTTTGGCCTGGTCGGCGACACCACCAAACTGGACGAAGGGGACATCATGGCCTATGACGTGGTCGAGCGCGTGCAGCGTGTGACCGAGCCGTTCAAGGCCGTCAACCGCAAATTCCATCATGAGGATACGGTCATTGAGGTCGCGGGGCGCAGGATCGGCGCGGGATACTTCAACGTGATGGCGGGACCCTGCTCGGTTGAGAGCGAGGCGCAGATCGTGGAGGTGGCCGAAGCGGTCAAGCGGGCGGGCGCGTCCTTCCTGCGCGGCGGCGCGTTCAAGCCGCGCACCTCGCCGTACTCCTTCCAGGGGCTTGAGGACGAGGGCCTGAAGCTCCTTTTGGAGGCCAAGCGCCAGACCGGCCTGCCGGTCGTGACCGAGATCATGAGCGAAAAGCATCTCGACCTGTTCGCGGATGTGGACATCATCCAGCTCGGCGCGCGCAATATGCAGAATTTCATGCTGCTCAAGGAGCTGGGCCGGTCGGATAAGCCCATCCTGCTCAAGCGCGGCCTGTCCGCGACGATGGAGGAATTCCTGATGGCGGCGGAGTACATCTTCGCGGGCGGCAACACCAACGTCATCCTGTGCGAGCGCGGCATCCGCACGTTTGAAAAGATGATCCGCAACAATCTGGACATCTCCGCGGTGCCGCTGGTCAAGATGTTCAGCCACCTGCCGGTGATCGTGGACCCGTCGCACGCCGCGGGCCGCCGCGACATGGTGCAGCCGCTCTCGCGCGCCGCAATCGCCGCCGGCGCGGACGGCCTGATTATCGAGGCGCATAACGACCCCAAAAACGCGCTGTGCGACGGAGCGCAGTCGCTCGACCTGCCGCAGTTCGACGCGGTCATGGAGGATATCAAGCGCCGCGCCGCGTTCGAGGGACGGGAGATGATGCCGCAGTGAACGACCTTGTCCGCTTCGGCGGCATCCTGCACCATCTGGCGACGGCCGCGGGCTGGGTGTTCTGCCTGGTGCTGCTGGGCAGCCCGGGGGAGCGCACGCTGCTCGGCTTTTTGCTGCTCCTCGCGTGGACGTTCCTGCAGACCATCGGCACGATAGGGTTGATCGCGCGCCTGCTGCTCGGCCGGCTGGAGGAAAAGAATGAGCGCCTGCAGCGCTCGTTCACGCGCCTCGGCACGCTGGTCGGCGAGACGCGCGCCAAAGGCGCGTTCGCCGTCATGCTGGCGGCGATGGTCGCGTTCAAGCTGGCGCTGCCCGCGGGGCTTAACCGCATCTGAGAGGAAACAAAGAGGTTCCCCTGTAAAAGTATCTTCCAAATGAAGGAACAGGCAGGTATTGCAGCCGCAATACCTGCCTGTTTTTATGCTCCCACTTTCTTTATTCTTTCTTACCGGACTGCCGCGGCAGACGTCTTACTGATACTGTTCCCAGTTGGGATGGCCGGTCAGCGTTGTCCAATGCTCATGGATGTCTCCCTTGCGGTCAAAGTCGTGG